>DATGJQ010000024.1:0-16188 GCA_035295105.1 Candidatus Acidiferrales bacterium
TGAATGCTGCGTTTTTTACCGTGAACGGCTATATTAGTTTATTATTCCTGTTGTTCTGGGGCGCGGCCGTGGCGCTGAAGTAGCACGAGTGGCACAGACTTCAGTCTGTGGGGTTCCACCGGATCTTGGCAAACGCGCGGACCGGAGCGGACAGACGAAAACCGACAGACTGAAGTCTGTCCCACTAAAATCTGTCCCACTAAAAACTGTAAGACATAGATCATGAGCGACCTTCAAATCAACGACGAGCAGCTGATCCCGGTAGCCGACAAAGTATTGAACCACGAGCGCCTGAACGCCGAGGACGGCGTGGCCATGTACCGCTCGCCGGACCTCCTGGCCATCGGCTGGCTGGCGAACTACGTGCGCGAAAAGCGCCACGGCAACACCGTCTTCTTCAACGTGAATCGCCACATCAACCCGACGAACGTCTGCGTGGCTCACTGCAAGCTGTGCGCCTTCGGCCGCGATCCCAACGCGCCGGGCGCCTACACGTTCGCGCTCGAGGAAATCTACCAGCGCGCCGAACAGGGCATGCGCGAAGGGGCCACCGAATTCCACATGGTGGGCGGCCTGCATCCCGATTTGCCGTTTGATTATTTTCTGGACCTGATGCGCGGCCTGAAGAAGCGCTGCCCGTCCGTGCACCTGAAAGCGTTCACCATGGTCGAGGTGGGCTATTTCTCGCGCATCTCGAAGCTGTCGATCCGCGACACGCTCGTCGCGTTAAAGCAGGCGGGCGTCGATTCTCTGCCCGGCGGCGGCGCGGAAATTTTCAACCCGCGCGTGCGAAAAATCATCTGTGACCACAAAGTCAGCGGCCAGCAATGGCTGAACATCGCGCGCACCGCGCACGAAATCGGTTTGCGCTCCAACGCCACCATGCTCTACGGCCACGTGGAGACCGAGGTGGAGCGCGTCGAGCACCTGCTGCTGCTGCGCGACTTGCAGGATGAGACGCACGGATTCTCCGCGTTCATCCCGCTGGCCTTTCATCCGGACAATACCGGCCTCGCGCACCTGCCGCCGCCGACGGGCTATCACGACTTGAAATCCATCGCCATCGCGCGCCTGCTGCTGGACAATTTCGACCACATCAAAGCTTACTGGGTGATGCTCACGCCGAGCATCGCGCAGATCGCGTTGCGCTTCGGCGCAGACGACCTCGATGGCACGGTGGTCGAAGAAAAGATTTACCACGACGCCGGCGCCAAGACCGCCGAATTCACCCCGCGCCTCGAACTCGAGCGCCTGATCCGCGAAGCCGGCCGTGTCCCCGTCGAACGCGACACGCTATATCGCCCCGTGGACCGCTCGAAAATGCCTCCGCCGCCAGGTCCTCGCCCCGACGTAACGCTTTCGATCAACGTCTAGTGTTTAGACGATCGCGTCTCACTCGCGACATTTGGTTGGCTCGGCTTTCTTAGCGGAGGGATTCGGAGAATCCAGCATTGTCGCCGGGTACCCCGACGCGTTGCGTGTTTGTTTTACGAAGAAATTCCCACCCTAGCAGCGCATAGAACGGCGCATAGCACATCCACTGAAACATCGGATCGAACTGCCAAACGCCAAACGCCCGGTAATTGATAAAAATCTTGTACGAGAGAAACTCAAGGATCGTAAGCAGCAGCCATGCCGGACTAGGATAAAAACACAACAGCGGCACGATCCAAGTGAAATACCACGGATACCCATTCGGCGCGAAGAGCAGCACCGTGCCAATCAGCAGAAACGCCGCGCGAGTCGGATTCACGTGGCGCAGCGCCGCCCACACCGCCAAGCCCATAACCACGCCTTCGCCGATTCCGGCAGCCACCACGTGCGAGCCGCTCAGCCACAGCAGCACTGGATAGACGCTCGAATGGTAGTTGCGGAATATCCGCTCGTAGTAGGCGAGCATCCCCAGAAATTCGCGCCACCCGTGGCGGTATGGCCAGACGCAAATCGCGGTCAGCGCCGCGCAGCCGACCAGCGCCAGCCACCCGCGCAGCTTCCCGGGCCATCCCGCGCGGCACAGCGCCACCGGTAACAGTACGGCAGGAAAGGCCTTAGCAAGCGCTCCGGCCGTCAGCGTAATCGTTGACATGGCCGGAAACCTCCGTATAATCAGTAGCGTAGCGACGACACCGGCGATCGCGAGCGCGTCGTTGTGGCCGCTTGAGGCGAATTCGACCACTACAAGCGGATTCCAGGCGTAAATCGCTACCTGGTAGTTCCGTCCCCCAGTCGAACGGATCCACCCGGCAAGCATGGCCGCCACGGCTAGATCGGCCAGCAGAAACGGCAGCTTGAAGCCGACCGGGCCCGACAGCACGCGCCATGTCGCGCGAAAGACCAGCATTGAGAGCGGCGGGTACATCGTGGGTATTTCCGGTACAGGCATGACGTACCATCCCGGATCGCGCAGTGGTGCAAGCCGCGGGTCCGTAGGGGCCACGGCATAGGGATTCCAGCCCTCGTTCTGGACGTGGCCGTCCCAGCGGTAGCGGTGCAGGTCGGTGGACAAGGACGGCGGCTGGGGAAACACTGTCAGGCGAAAGGCCAGGGCGCCAAGCAGGATGAGCCAGAGTACGGCGCGGTTGTCTCGCGAGTGCTCCAGGGCGTAGAGAGCGACGAAGTACAACACACCGCCGCCCAGCGCCAGCGCCACGAATTCGGGGATGTGAATGGAAAGATCCCCGAGGCGTGCCATTGCGGCGAACACCGCTTCGAGCGCCACGATGGCAACGAGCGCGATGAGCGGCTGCGGTTCGAGGCGGCGGGCAGCGGTCAACGTGAGCGCGCCCGTGATTTGGCGATTCGCGGATAAATGATTTGCAAGGGGGGCAGTCCGTTTTGATTTTCGCGCAACATACGATCGGTTTGCTGGCGATGGCGGCGCAAAATCCGCTCGCGAATTATTGGACCAAGCTCACCGATCCCAACCGCAATCCCTTTCGCGGACTGTACCAGCTCAACACCTTCGATCTGGCCATCATGATTCCGTATTTCACCGTTCTGATAATCCTCGCTGCGTACGGGATGCATCGCTATTATCTGGTCTACGCGTATTACAAGCATCGTCAGAATGTTCCCGGCCCGCCGCCCGAAATCACCGAGTGGCCCAAGGTTACCATACAGCTTCCGATCTACAACGAGCGCTACGTGATCGAGCGGCTGGTCGATGCCGTCGCCCGATTCGATTACCCGCGCGAACTGCTCGACGTGCAAGTGCTCGACGATTCCACCGACGAGACGCAGGAAGTGGCGCGCGCGTGCGTCGAGCGTTACCAGGCCCTGGGCTTTCCGATCCACTACCTGCACCGCACCGACCGCACCGGCTACAAGGCCGGCGCCCTCGCCGAGGGGCTGAATTCCGCGACCGGCGAATTCGTGGCCATATTTGACGCCGACTTTCTGCCGTCGCCCGATTTTCTGCGCCGCACCATTCCGTATTTCACCGATCCGAAAATCGGCATGGTTCAGGGCCGCTGGACGTACCTGAATCGCCATTACTCCGCGCTGACTGAAGTCGAAACGATTTTGCTCGACGGCCATTTCGTGATGGAACACGGCGCCCGTTCGCGCGCCGGAAGTTTCTTCAACTTCAATGGCACCGCGGGAGTCTGGCGCCGCCGCGTGATCGACGAAGCCGGCGGCTGGCAGCACGACACGCTCACCGAGGACACCGATCTCTCTTACCGCGCGCAGCTCATCGGCTGGAAATTTCTTTACCTGCCGGACGTGGAATGCGCCTCCGAGCTGCCCGTGGAAATGAACGCCTTCAAGGCGCAGCAAGCCCGCTGGGCCAAGGGCCTGATGCAGACGGCCAAAAAAATTCTGCCGCGCGTGATGCGCTCGAGCGAGTCCGCGCAAATCAAGTGGGAGTCCGTCTTCCACCTGACCGCCAACATCAGCTACCCGTTCATGGTGGTGCTCTCCACGCTGCTGCTGCCCGCGATGATCGTGCGTTTCTACCAGGGCTGGTTCCAGATGCTGTTCATCGACCTGCCGCTGTTCATCGCCTCCAGCTGCTCGATTTCCGGTTTCTACCTGACCTCGCAGCGCGTGCTATACCCAAAGACCTGGAAGCGTTCGATCCTCTACATGCCGTTCGTGATGGCCGTCGGCATCGGCCTTTCGGTGCGTAACGCCAAGGCCGTGCTCGAGGCGATTTTCGGAGTGCAATCGGAATTTGTGCGCACTCCCAAATTCCGGATTGAAGGCCAGGCCGGCACCTGGAAGAAAAAGCTCTACCGCAACCGCGCCGGCTGGATGCCCTACATGGAAATCGCGCTGGGACTGTACTTCGCGGCGACGATTGTCTATTCCATTCAGAACGAAAATTACGCCACCGCCCCGTTCCTGTTCCTCTTCGTCTGGGGTTTTCTGTACACCGGAGTGATGTCGGTAGCGCAAGGCTGGATCGAGCGGCTGCGCTTTGGTGTGCAACCGAACGCCACATCGGCCGAAGCCCGCGCGTCCGCCTCTGGCGCTCCCGGGTTTTGAGTAGCACAGCCACTCCTGGCTGTGTGGTTTTGTAGGATTAACGTCCGCCTCGTACACTCAATCGCAAACCCCGCACGGCCAAGAGTGGCTGTGCTACGAAATTCACCGTTCCTCCACCGGCTCCGGATGAATCGTCACGCGCGCGATCTGCGGAAAATGTTCCTTCACGCGGTCTTCCAGCGCTCCGGTCACGTCGTGAATCTGGGTGATGGGCAGGCTGCCGTCCATGGCGCAGTGGCAGGACACCAGGATTTTGTGCTCCACCTGGCGAACGTGAACTTCGTGGCAATCGACCAGTTCGTGGAATTCGGCGCGCAGCGTGTTGACGTACTCCTCGATGGCGCGGCCGAGGCCGGCCATTTCGCCGCGCCCGTCGTCGACTGACGCGATGTGCGTGCCGAGCGGCTCGATGTGGATATTCACCTTGGCGTGCTCGCGATCCGATGACGACGCGACTCCGGGCAGCGCGCGGATTTCCTCCTCCAGTTCACTCGCGCGGCGATGGGCTTCCCACAGGCTCAGCGCTTCGTCCACTTCCAGGTGCATCTCGATGAAGAGGTGACCGTCCAGCTGGTCTGCGGAAATTTCATGCACGGAAAGGCCGCGGCGTGCGGCGATGGCGCGAATGGCGTCGAACAAGTGCTCGCCCGCGGCGGCGCGCGGCTCCATGTGCACCATGACGTCGGCGGGGACAATTTCGCCGACGCGGCGCTCGACCTCGTCCGAAATGGCGTGCACCTGCTCGAAGCTGGCGGAGCGTGGGACGCTGATGGTTACGTCCACAAAGTGCTGGTTCCCGGCGCGCCGCACGCGCACGCGCTCGGTGGAGAGCACGCCTTCGAGGCCTTCGACTTCCTTCGTCACGCGCTCCTGCAAACCCTCGGGCGCCACGTCCAGCAGCGCATCCAGCGTGCGCTTGCCCAAACGCGATCCCACCCAGATCACGATGGCCGCAACCACCAGCGCAGCCATCGGGTCCGCAATCTCCAGCCCAGGGATGCTGTAGCGCTGGCCCAGCCAGACTGTCCCCATTCCCAGGATGACGACGAACGTGCTCCACACGTCGGTTGAAAAATGCAGCGCGTCGGCTTCCAGCGCTTCGCTCGGGTATTCGCGCGCCACGCGGGACAGCGCCCGCGAACGCACCAGGTCAATGCACATCGCCAGTCCCAGAATCACCATGGCCAGCAGGCTCGGCTGCATGTGCACCTGCTTGAACAACAGGCGCACAAACGCCTCCACGATGATGTAGACGGAGGTCGCCAGCAGCAACCCGGTCTCGACGAACGCGGAGAAATTTTCAAATTTTCCGTGGCCGTAGGTGTGTCCGGAATCGGCGGGCCGGTCAGAAACGCGCACGGAGAGCCAGGTCAAAATGGCCGCGATCAGGTCCAGGCTTGAGTGCATCGCTTCAGACAGCACGCCGAGGCTGCCGGTGGCCACGGCCAGAAACACCTTGAGCGCCACAAGCACCAGGGCCGAGCCGATGGAACCAAGCGCAGCCATCTGCTTGACCGATGTGGGAGAGCGTGTGATGGAGGAATCCTCAGGGGAATTATACGATGGCGCGGGAACGCAAAGTGGCACAGACTTCAGTCTGTGGGTTTCCATTGGATCATGGCAGGCGCGACTGCGGAGTAGGACAGGCTTCAGCCTGTCTGGTTTAGACTTGAGGCGGGCTGACATCTAAACCTGACAGGCTGAAGCCTGTCCTACTAAGAGCCCGGGCGAGCCGGCAAAACCCACAGATGAAGATACGCGGTACGAAGTGCTACTGGATCGGCGGCGGCGGAACCAGCGGCAGGCGCTCCGGCTCACCCCGCGCGCCGCGAACTTCCACATCGTTCAGCAGCAGCGAAGGCGCAATCACCGTGGACGGCACGCCGGAGTCGGCCGAACCGAAGGCCGCCAACGCGGTGCCGGAAAATCCGGCCTGCTGGCTCTGCATGAAATCGAACGGCGTCGCATCGTTGCCGATCGCTGCAATGTTGCGAACTGCGCGCAGCGTCAACCCGGTCAGGTGAGCGCCGCGAATCAGCGACTCGCGCCCGTCGGCCACGTCCACGCGGTAAATCAGCAGCGGCAGCCGGTCTCCCGTCGCTGCGCCGGACGCCGCGCCCATGACGATGTCCGAAAGATCTTCCTGTTCGCGCACGCCGAGCACCGGATTATCCATGGCGCGGACGATGATGCACCACTTGTTTCCGTTCTGCTTGCACTCGTCCATGAATTTCTTCTTCATTTCGTCGGGAGAAATTCCGTCCGAGGAAGAGAAGAACAAATTGCTGGCCATCGGCTTCGGATCGCCAAGATAAGCGGAGCGCCCGTGACCGTTGGAGTGATCGAGATCGGGACCCGGACGCCGCGACATCAGAAAATCGAGCAGCAGCCCGTTGTTGACGACCTGAACTTTCTTGGCCTTCACGCCTTCCTGGTCCACCGCATACGTCCCAAGCAGATCGCGCCCCTGAAACTGCGCCATCGTCGGATCGTCCACCAGCGAAACGGTGCCGGGAAAAACGCGGGTGCCAAGCTTGCCGGTCCACTCGCTGCGGCCGCCCAGGCGGTCCATCAATTGATCGAACGCGGATTGCATGGCCAGCGGGCCGCGCGCGCCGGAAAGCGAGGGACCCAGCATTTGCGCCAGCAGGGAACCGGCCGCGGGCGCTTCAAACAGTACAGGGCCGTCATAATCGGCCGCGGGCGGCGAGACGCGAAGCGTTATCAGCTGTTCGCCGGCCTTTTCCAGTTCCTTGCGCACGGCGTCGGCCGCAGGCAACTGATCGGGGCGATGGCGGTAGACCGCGTAATAATTGTGCAGAGCCATGCCGTCATCGGATTCCGTTTCGAGGCTCGCTTCGATCGCCGCAAGGCTGCGATTGGCGCGGATTTTTGTGCCATCGGTGTTGAGCAGGTAGCTGGTTGTGTAGATCAAGTGATACGTCACGCGCGAGCTGTACAGTTGCGGGAACTGGCGCAGCGCCGCGGAAACCGTGCGCGCCTCCTGCTCCCAGTTGCGCGTGGTCCAGTCGGAATTTTGCAGCGGTTCGACGGAAACGGTCGGGTCCGCGGAAGAATAATCGGGAATGCTAGGGGCCTTCGCCAGGCGCGACATGAACGCCTGCTTCTTGGAATAATTTTCAACCGCGGCCTTGAACGACTGGTCGGTGGCCAGCCACAGATCCTGGCGCAAGGAATCGTAATCGCGATCGATTCCGATGGTGCCCGTCGATCCCAGGAATCCGCTGAAACCTTCGTCGGTGATGAAGTTGGAGCTGTCGAGATTATTGTTTCCGACGCGCACATCGACGCTCATGATGCGGTTGCGGCCCGCCGTCGAAGAAACCAGCGCGCCGAATTCGGCGACGATTGTGTGAACGTCCAGATCCAGAACGCGGTACTGGATGAAATAAGGACGCGCCGGCTCGTTCGTGCCGGGGATCGTCAGTTCAAGGCGCGTGCGCGCGCGGTCGAGTTCATCCTGCATGGCGGCCAGCGTATGGTCGGAGTCCGCCGCGGCGGCCTGCGCGGGCGGTGCCACCGCGGTGGCGGGATGCCGCGCGGGAGCAGCGGCCGCCGGCGCGACTGACACGCAGGAAAGCGCGGCAACAGCGAACATGGCCAGGAAAAAATTACACCTGGAAAGTTTCATCACGCACCTTACGGAAAACTTCGTTGGGCGATTCACTAGCGCACCGCCTTTTCATCATGCGCGGGCGGCGGAAGAATCGGCGGCTTGTCCGTGGACGTTTCCTTCTTCTGAACTTCCATTTCGGTGATCAGAATCGCGGGAGCCGAAGCCGAAACCGGAACGGAACCGGATTCCGCTCCGCAATAGCCGTTGAACGTTTCCATAGTGTCGCCGGTGGCCACGATTTTTGTTAGCGAAACGAGCGGCGTGCCCACGATATCCACACCGCGCACCAGTTCGTCGGGCTTGCCGTCCGCGAATACTTTGTAAACTACGAGCGGCTGCACCTGAAACGCTTGCGGCTGCCCGCGGCCTGTGAAAGTGAATCCGCCGGCGATGTCATCAATCAGCAGGCCAAACGGTTTCCCCTGCTTCTTGATTTCCTCCACCAGCTTTTTGCGCAGCTCATCGTTGGTCACGGTGAGGCTGCTCTGCACGATCAGGTTGCCCTGGCGCGAAACCGGTTGCGCGCCTATCTGCCGGCGGCCATGCCCGTTGGAAATTGGGAAGCCGGTGAGCGGCTGGCGCGACATCTCAAAACTCTTCAGGATGCCGTGATCCACCAGCGTAACGCGCTCAGAAGGAGTTCCTTCATCGTCGAAAGGGTAGTAGCCGATCAGAATATCCTTGCCCAGCTTCCTCTCGGTTGGATCGTCATAGATGGAAAGAAATTTCGGAAGAATCGGTTCGTTCACTTTGCGAGCGAACGTCTGGCCTTCATTGATATCCTTCTGGCGGAAGCCTTCGGCGCGATGGCCAAATACTTCGTGGAAGAAAACGGCAGTGGCGCGCCCGGTCAAGAGGGCCGGGCCGGCATAGGGCTCGACCAGCGGCGCGGCGACCAGCGCTTCCAGTTCCTTGCGCAGGACTTGTCCTTCCGCAAGAACGGTCTTGTCGTCGGGAGCATCGGACGGATTGGCCCAGTCAAAATTGTAGTAGCGGTTGATGTCCATGCCGTCTGGGGCTTTGCCCTGGATGAAAAGTTCCAGGCGGTAGTGAACCTGCCCGAATTGCAGACGCGTGCCCTCGCTGGTTACCTGGTACTGGTTGTCGCCGGTGGCGCTGAAGGTCACGATGGAATTCAGGATCTGCGGAGACGCGCGGAACGCTTTGGTGTACAGGCGAACTTTGTCTTCCCACGGCTTGCGGTCCGGATGCACCGAAACTTCCGGTCCGTAAAAGGTGTGCGGCTTTTCGCGCGCAAAATCGGGCGCGTGCTCTTCGGCCGTTTGCACCTGGACTTCCTTGCTGGTGTTGATCTTGATCAGCCCTTCCGAGGCGGCGCGGAATTGCTTGTCGGTTTCCGACCACATGGCCCGGCGCAGCACGTCAGGAGCGTCATCGACCGGCACTCCGGTGCCAAAACTACCGTCACGTTGAGTGGAGTTACCCACCTTGTGGGTGTTGTCCAGATCGTAGCTTCCCACTCGCACCTGCGTTTCCAGCCACCGCGAGCGGCTCTCCGAGCTCGAGAGCAGCGCGCCGTTCGAGCCCATCACTTCGGAGCGGTCCGAGGATGTGAGGATGTAGCTGATGAAGTAGGCCGGAGGCGTGGCCTTGGAAAGGATCGGCATTTCGCGATCAAGTTCCTGCCCCATGGTGGCGATCAGCGGGGAGGGCGCCGCCTGAGGCGACTGCTGCGCCGCTTCGGCGGTAGCCGTCGCGGGCCGGCGCGCCGGCTTGTTGGCGGCGTGCGCGGAGAATGACAGAAACGTTATGAGAACCAGCAATGCCAGTTTTTTCACAGAACTGCTCCATTCCGATGTTTCAAGATTCAATCGACAAGATCTCCAGTGTATTCCTATGAGACGCCGTTCTCAACGCGTGCGTTCCGAAGTGTTTACCCAGCGGCGGTTTAGGCACCAACTGCCCGCAATCTCTCACCAAAACTTGGATGCGGTAATAGCTCCGCGCGTCGCCACACCCAGCCACCCTTTAGACGCGTGAAAACGGAACCCGTCTTGTCCCGGCGTCAGTTCTCCCAAGTTTTCCGCCCGTTCTGAGCGATTGACAAGAGCCGGCGAAACGCCGGCGCTGCGCCGCGAGATCGATTTTCTATTTGTTGTGGGTGGCTTCGCGTCAATACGGCGGATCTTCCGAAGTCGCGGGGCGGCTGTCGCGGGTAGCTCGCAGAATTCCGCTGTCATCCAGATAAAGATTCCGGAATCCATAATTTCCAGCGCGCGCCTGAAGAGAGAACGAGCGAATGGCCCCCGTCGCATCGACTGGGCCCGGCGTGTACTGAATCTGGTAGTTCACGCTCTGCGCTACTTGCGCTGCGATGCGAACGCGTTCACCGAGCGCTTCAAACTGCTGCGGGTAGGCGCCGCCCTGCGCCGACGCAAAATCGAGCAGCGCGCTGCGCACGTCGCGCAACGAAGAAGCCGCGCGAGCCTCAGCCTGCGCCGTGGGATTGCCCTGCCGCTCCGGGACCACGAACCACAAAAAACTCCAGATCGCCGCCAGCAGCACCCCCAGCAGCACGCCCCAGCGCAGCAGAATTTTTCCCAGCGCCGGTTTTGCTTTGCCCGGCTCGCTGCCCGGAGCAGGCCCGGTCAGGTCCGCGCCGCAATGCGGGCACAGTTCGGTGGCCTGATTGATTTCATTCTCGCATTCGCGACACGTATACATGGATAGAGGCTTGAGAACGCTAGGGAACCCCTTAAGAACGAATGAGCGGTGTGGCGGAAGTCCCGCGCGCGGTTCGTCGTGATTCATCCTAACGAACTGCGTGGGCGGGAGTCAATTCGAGCGCGCTGGTAAGAAAAAGTGGCACAGTCTGCAGCCTGTGGGGTTTCGTTTGTCCTTGCAAGGACAAAACCCCAAAGGCTGAAGCCTGTGCCACGAAGTTCGCTGCTTCAGCCGAGAGGCGCGCTGGTGGAATCCGCGGTGCCGTTCGAAGTGTTGCGGATGGTGCCGCTCTGGTCGGTGAAGAATGACCGTTGCCCGGTCGAACCAGGCGACACAGGAGTAGCGGTGATCGTGTAGGTCAGCACATTGCCCGAGGGATCGGTGGTTCCCGGGGCGTAGTTGAAGCGGTAGCCGCTCTTAACGCCTCCGGCCAGCACGGAATCGATCAGATCGGCGGACGCTGAGGTCGCCGGACTGCCGCTGGCTGCGGGTCCCAGATCCGACAGGGAGTGCGGGAAGCCGCCGTATGAGTTGGAGTACAAAATCGTGCTTTCCTGCAGGGCCTTGAGCGCACCTACGGCAGCGGTCTCATTGGCTTGAATCTTGGAGCGCATCAGGTTGGGGATGGCGATGGCCGCGATGATCAAAATGATGGTCACCACGATCAACAACTCGATCAGCGAAAACCCCTTGCGCTTGCTATGGCGTCGGATCATGAAATCTCCTCTAGCTTCCTGCGAGGTTCGCCCGGGAACTGCCCGGAAACCAGAATCCCCGCATCACAAAACCTTGAAACCTTCGATCCCGTTCCGCTTGAATCCCTCGATTGAAGGGGTATTCTACACCGGGGTCTTGGCGAATAGGGTGACGCGAAAGTACCTTTTTGGTGGGCCAAGCGCGTTGGTAGGTCTAGGCGTCCCATTACGCTCCGAAAGCCGCGAAATTGGCCGAATTCATGCCTGAATATTCGACGCTCGGGTCGCTCGATGGTTTCCTGGCGCATCACCGGGATCTGGTCCGGCGTCTTTATTCGGAGGGCGTGTACGCGCGGTGGGGCCTGGGCGAGGAGGCCTTCGCCGAGGGCCTGCGGCGCAGCGCCGCGAAGCGGTTTGGCGGCACGCCTGCCGGTCCAGCCGAAATTGAGGGCTACCTGCAATCTCTGCACCTCGAAGACCTGGCGCTGGCCTGCGCCTGCATCGAGGGAATTGAACCGGCCTGGGAATTTTTCATCGCCAATTTCCGCCAGGATTTGCGCCACGCCGCCCGCGCCATGCTTCGAGCGTCCGGCCGCAACGACGATGCCCGCGCCGATGAGCTGGCCGATTCGCTCTATGCCGAACTGTACGGCGTGCGCTCCGGCGCGGGCGGCGGCCGCAAATCCCTGTTCGAATATTTTCATGGCCGTAGCAAGCTGTCCACCTGGCTGCGCGCCGTGCTGGCGCAGAAGCAGGTCGATCTGTTTCGAACCAGCGGAAAAACCGTTTCCCTGGAGTCCGGCGATCAATTAGATGCGCCAAGCGAGCATGTCGCGCGGACCGAACCGGATTGTCCCGACCCCGATCGCGCGGGCTATCTTCGGCGAGTCGACGGGGCCTTTTCCGCGGCGCTTGCGGAACTCGCTCCACGCGAGCGCCTGATCCTGGCCTGCTATTACGTCGACCAGAGCACTTTGGCGGAGATTGGGCGAATGTTGCACGAGCACGAATCCACGGTATCGCGCCAGTTGGAGCGAACCCGGCGCGCTCTGCGCGAAAGCGTGGCGCGCGCTTTGCAGCGCGAAGTCCCGGCAAGCAACGGCCGCCCCGCCGAACCGGCGCTCGACGCGGCCCAGGTGGGGCTGGCGTTTGAGTATGCGGTGGAGGATTGGCCGTTCGATCTATCGCAGGCGCTGGCCGGTGCGACACGCCCTGCCGAGGACTCTCCGCCAAAGTGAGGCGTCTGGCGCAACCTTGGAAGGCGCAAGAATCCGGCGCCGGATCGTTCTAAAGTAGAGCCAGCCGAGCATGCGGGAGAAGATGCAAAAGGGTGAGTTGTGATGGACCCACAAGAAAAAGACGAAGCGAAATTGCGGCGCCAGGCATCGCTCGCCCAGCGCATGGGTGAAGCTCTCGACCGGCTCACTCCGCACGGCGCCCAGGAGTGTCCCGACCCTGAGATCATCGCAGCCTACGCCGAGCAGTCGCTCAATCCCGCCGAATCGTCCAAATGGGAAGGCCACTTCGCGGCATGTTCGCGATGCAGAAATATTCTCCGGGTGCTGGCGGCGTCGGCGGATACTCCGCTGGCCGCGAAAGAAGTCGCCCAAATCGGAGAGCTGGTCGCGGCCGCACGCCCCGCTGCGGAGCGGCCAAGCGTTTCGGCGGATCGCGCCGTCGCGCATCCGAAGGTGATCCATTGGCCGACGCGCTGGCTCGCTCCTGCTATCGGAGTGGCGGCCGTGCTAGCCGTGTGGTTCGCCCTGCGGCCGCCGTGGCGCACCACTGACCAGGGCACTTCGGCAACTCTAGTCGCACAGGCGCCCAGGGAAGAAGTTGCGCCGCCCGCCGCGCCTCCCGTTCCTCAGCAGCCTGCGGAAATCGTTCCTCCGCAGCAACCGAACGCCGAGCCCGCAACTCCGATGGATCGCTCTCTCGCACCGGCCGCTCCCCGGAATGAACCCGCCGAATCAGCGCTGGAGCGCGACTTGCAGAAGCAGAAGGCGCCGGACATTTCCTCGCCTCGCGCAGGCGTAGTCGGAGGCGTTTTACAGGGCGGAAAGAAATTGGACCGTCTCGCGGACGGACGGCAAAACGCAGAGGCCGCCCCAGGTCCCGCGGCAGCTCCTCCCCCTCCTCCAGCGCGGCTCGCAATGCCTGCGCCGGCGGCCCCGCAATCGAAAGCCAAATCTGCATTGAGCGCCGATGCCGGCGAAGCTCCGCAAGTCACCGCCAGCGCGAACGCCGTGGAAAATACGCCCGCCGCGCAAAACAAGCCGGCGGACTCAATACAGAATCAAGCACGATCGATGTCTGCCTCTGCAGCGCAACAGGTAATTGTTCCCCAGGAGCGCGCAGGAGCGCGAAAGGAACAAGCGTTTGGCCTCGTACGTCCGCCGCAGAAAGACTCGTCGCTCCTGAAAGCCCCGTCAGACCTGATCCACTGGCGTGCTGGAAAGGGCGGAATCATCCAACATTCCGTCGACTCCGGTAGAACATGGGTGCCGCAAGCGAGTCCGTCAAAGGAAGACTGGCTGGCAGGCGCGGCTTTTTCTGACACCGTTTGCTGGCTCGCAGGCCGCCACGGCGCCATCGCGCGAACTGCAGACGGCCAGACCTGGCAGCGCATTCCGCCCCCAGCGCAAGCTGCCGGAGCCGACGGCAGCCTCCCCGACTGGACCGGCATTTCCGCGAGCGACGCGCAATCCGCAGTGGTTACGGCCGCCGACGGGCGCAGATTCGCCACCGCCGACGGCGGAAAAACCTGGCAATCGCAGTAGCAAAATACCGTGCAAGAAATCCCGGCTGTCCCGTTCTAAGAGCGAAGGAAGAAATCACGCTCCTACGGAGACCGCCATGAGAACCGCCCTCAAAATCGCCAGCTGGACCGCCCTCAGAACCACTACTTCCTCAAAGTTTCTGTTCGCCGCAGCCATGGCGGCGTTGCTGTTCCTGTTGCCTCTCGCGCATCGTCCGCTGTCCGCGAACACCGTGCAGGCTCCCGCGCCAAACGCCGACGGAAGCATCACCACCACGCTGGCGGACCAAAGCGATCTGGCGCTCACCGTCTACAACTCCAACCTTTCGCTGGTGCGCGACGTCCGCCAGCTCAACTTGCCGGCGGGAGAATCGCTGCTCCGGTTCATGGACATCGCCGCGTCCATCAATCCGGCGACCGTGCATTTCCGTTCGCTGACCGAGCCCTCCAAGCTTGATGTGCTGGAGCAGAACTACGAATACGACTTGCTGGACCCCAACAAGCTGCTGCAAAAATACGTGGGCCGCGAAGTGACCCTGGTGCACGCGCGGATGGCCAACGGCTCGACGCAATACGAGGACGTGAAAGCCACGCTCTTGTCGCTGAACGGCTCGCCGGTGTGGAAAATCGGCAATGAAATCGTGACCGGCGGCTCCTACGAAAGCATTCGCTACCCCGAACTGCCTGACAATTTGTACGAGCGCCCCACGCTGCTCTGGACGCTGCAGAATACCGGCGCGCGGCGGCAGCGAGTGGAAGCTTCCTACCTGACCGCGAACCTTTCCTGGAGCGCGGATTACGTGCTGAATGTAGGCAAGGACGAAACCAGCGGAGATCTGGACGGCTGGGTGACGCTCGTCAATCACAGTGGAACGGCCTTCAAAAACGCCTCGCTGCAATTGGTGGCCGGCGATCTGCACCGCGTGATGGCGCAAAACGGAATGGATGAAATGCGAACGATGAGCGGGATTGCCAAGGCCATGCCGGCCGCGCCGCCCTTTCAGCAGGAGTCTTTCTCCGAATACCACCTGTATTCTCTGAACCGCAAAACGTCGGTATTCGATCAGGAATCCAAACAAATCAGCCTGCTCAACGCCTCGCATTTCCCGATGCGCAAGGTGTACGTGGTGAACGGACAGAGCTACTACTACCGCGCGGCCGCGCAGCCCGGAGCGCCGGTGAAAGATCCCGTCCAGGTTTTTTACAAATTCAAGAATGAGGAAAAATCCGGCCTGGGAATGCCGCTGCCCGCGGGAACGATTCGCGTGTACCAGCAGGATTCGCGCGGCGGCTCGCTCTTTGCCGGGGAGGATCACATCGACCACACGCCCAAGGATGAAGACATCAGCCTGCACATCGGCAACGCATTCGACATCGTGGCCGAGCGCAAACAGACGGACTACAAGAAACTTTCCGACCGGCTATACGAATTCGAGTACGAGATCACGCTGCGAAACCACAAGGCGCTGCCGATTTCGGTGGAAGTGAACGAGCCGATCGGCGGCGATTGGGAAGTGATCAGCTCCTCATACAAATTCACGAAGACCGCCGCGTTCGCCGCGCAATTCGACGTGCCGGTGGATAAGGATGGAACATCGGTGCTGAGGTATCGCGTCCGCGTGAAGTACTAAACAGTAGGACAGGCTTCAGCCTGTCTGGTTTAGATTACGCTACCGCTACATTTAAACCAGACAGGCTGAAGCCTGTCCTACATTTGCTATCTTTTTCCGCGCTTTGATTTTGCTGGTTTCTTTTTCGCTGCGCGGGTGGTCACCACGGCGTCCGCTTCAATCTCCACCAGCATTTCCGGCGACACCATGCCGCCGACCTGCAGCATAGCCGTCGCCGGGCGAATGTTGCCGAAGAACTCTCCGTGCGCGCGGCCAATCTTCTCCCACTCGGCGATGTTTACGACGAACATGCGC
>DATGJQ010000025.1:0-31628 GCA_035295105.1 Candidatus Acidiferrales bacterium
GAATCTGTATCAGGGCAAGCAGCTCATGCCGGCGGGAAAAGGTAAGGAGATTCTCTCCACCAACTGCTACGTCTGCCACGGATTTCAGACCCGCATGGCCGCCGTCCGCCGCGATGAAGCGGGCTGGCGCGACCGCGTCAACTACATGCGCGACGCCATGGGATTTCAACTTTCCGAGCGGCTGAACGACGAAAAAGCTGACGAGCTCATCTCCTACTTGAATTCGGTGTTTGGCGCCGATTCCACGGCGCCCAAAAGCCCGGCGGAATTGCCGGCCTACAAGGACACCGTGCGCCCGTTCAGCGACGAAGCCATGAACATCGTTTACGTCGAGTACGACGTGTCCGGCTCGAAGGGTTTGCCGTGGAGCGCTTCGCCGGACAAGGATGGAAATTTCTGGATTCCCTACTACGGCCGCGGAAACGAAGTGGCGCGGCTCAACCCCACCACCGGCGAACTGACCCGGTTCCCGCTGCCCTTCGAGCAGACCGCCGGCGTTCACTCCGTGGTACGCGGCTCGGACGGAATGGTTTATTTCACCGAGTTCGCGCTAGACCGGCTGGCCAAGCTGGACCCTGCGACCGGGAAAATCACCGAGTTTCAGGAGAACGTGGTCGTTCCCGGCGAGCGCTCCGGAAAGCACACGGTGCGCGTCGATGGCAAAGGCAATTTGTGGGCTTCCGGCAGCCCGCTCAGCAAGTACGATCAGGAGACGGGAAAATTCAAGCAGTTCATGGAAGTGCCTGCTTCGTACGGCATCACTTTCGACAAGGACGGCAACGTGTGGTTCTGCGTGCTGAAGAAGGATGGAAAAATCGGCCGCATCGACGCCAAGACCGAGAAGGTGACGCAGTGGTCGCCGCCGACGCAAGGGACGCCGCAGCGGCTGGCAATCGACTCCGACGGAATCGTGTGGTTCGGCGAACGCACTGGAAACAAGATCGGCCGGTTCGACCCGAAGACGGAAACTTTCAAGGAATATCCGTTGCCCGGGCCGTCTCCGAGCCCTTATGCGTTGATCGTTGGCAAGGACAACGCGATCTGGTACGCCTCGACGGAACAGGATTTGATCGGGCGTCTCGATCCAAAGACCGGCAAGGTGATCGAGTATCCCTTTCCACATTCTGAAGCCATGATGCGGGAATTTTTTCTGGACGCCCAGGGACGCATCTGGTTTGCGACGCCGACGAATAATCGCGTGGGATATTTTTATCTTGCCGGGTCAACTGAACGCGCCAGCAACTGAGCCACCGTAGAATGGGCGGCGAAGCCTGCTTCCCTACTCCCAAATGCTGTGAATCTGGCGCAGGGACAACCGCCCGTGGGAGTTGGGCGGTGTCATGTCCCGCCCAACAAGCGCTGGAAAACGAGAAGAGATTTGCGGTTAGCCGGACTTGGGATTATCCCGCGGCGCCCGCCGAAGATCTGGCCGGCGCTTCGCTCGCTGTGCCGCTGGTTCGGGCGGTGATCTCTAGGCCGTTCTTGTTCATATCGAATCGCTGTTTGCGGTCCAGGCTCTTGACGAACTCCCGCGTAGCCTTGGCCACGCCGCCCGGAAGGCTGGATGCGTCCACCAGCTTCGTCGCTTCCACCGTTTCTTCATTGCGATCGCGATAGCGAAATTGCACCTCAAATGTTTTCATGCTTTCGTGCCTCCCTTGGATTTTACCGAATGATCGAAAACAGGTTCACGCGCAGTAAATACTCTTCCGGACCGAGCCGCGCCGGAAGACACGCGTTTCACGACCGGCGGCGCTTTTTGCTCGCGACTTTCTTCTTCGCGCTCTTCGGTTTCAGAACGCGAACCTGAGCCTTGAGGGCCTCATTTTCCTGCGCCAGCGCGTCACGAGCGGCCGTTACGGTCTCCAGGTTATTTCCCATTTCGCCGTTCTGTTTCTGGAGATCGGCGACCTGAGCCTTGAGCGCCTCGTTTTCCTGCAAGGTTTTGGTGTCCTTGCAGGCAGTCATGCCCAAACTCAACACTACCGCCACGACAAGGCTCCACAGAGTGCTCCTGCGCGTCATGCGCCATCCTTCCATCGCGAGAAATTGAACGGCAACCGGTGAACCGACAGCGGGGGCGAGGGTGGGAAGTCTCCGCCGACAACTCAGTCAGCGTACTGGAGATTCCGAAGTTGTGCAAGTCGGAACGCCGCTTTTTCTGAAATATGGCTCCCGAGCATTTTCCTGCTGAAAAAGGAATAAGCACCGTCGGGTGCCGAGATCGTTGCGGCGTGGGCTTCCGCCTGTTGGGTCGGATAGTGCAGGATCGATGTTGCTATCACCAAATTCCACAGGCGAGAGCCTGCGCCACAACGAGTGAGCGCCTTCAACAGTGCGAAGCGAAAACAGAACGAAGAAGGACTTAGCAAAAAATAGAAAGTCTCGTGAAAGCGACCACTCTTTTCAATTGCGTCACTTCAATTTCAGCATCGGCTGCGCGTAACGAATCGGCACGCCAAAGTTGGAGCCTCCGAAACCTTTCACCACCGCGAACGTCACTCCGATTACTTCTCCGTCTCGATTGATCAGCGGGCCGCCGGAACCGCCGGATGTGGTCTGCGCGTCGTAAACAATTTTATCGGTGAGCACGTCGCCGATGTGTCCCTGGGTCACCAGCGGCCGGATCAGCTTGCGGCGCAGCAGTTCGCCGGCAATTTTTCTTGGATCGCCGCCGGAGACTTTCACGATGTCGTCCACCGCGTCGTCGCCCGCCCGCGCGAGAATGGCACTGATGCCGGTGGCGTAACCCAAGGAGATAACCGGCTGGCCGCTGACCGCCGCTTCCTTGCGGCTGTCCATCTTCAGAATCGGACGGTTCAGGCTGGAAATATCGCCGTGAAGCACTGACAGATCGGCTTCCTCAGAAATTTGCGAGATTCCCATGGGAATGCCCGCGGGTGCATCCGGGAAGTAGGCGGTAATCTCGGCGATCGACGGCTCCAGCCCCTGTTGAAGTACGGAAGCCAGTTCGTCATTCTTCCACCACGGCTGCGCGACGTGGTGGTTGGTCAATATTTTTCCGTCCTCGACCAGAAATCCCGTGCCAAAGAAATCCGCGCGTACCTCCTGCGTCGTCCCTCCCAGCGTGTAGACCGGTTTCCCCTCGCTGTCCGTAAGCGGCCCGCCATCGGGATTCACTCCCCCGTAGCGCAACCGCCGTCCGGAAGCCTTGTCGTCGAACGCCACGGATACGTGCAGCAGGCACACGCTCGGAGCGTAGGAGCGAATCACCGCTTCGGCAGCGTCAGACTCGCTGACCACTCGCTTCAGCCGCCCGGTGGTTTCATCCAGTTGTTTGCGCAGCGCGGAAACGTCGCCTCCCTGTCCGCTGTTGGAAATCTTCTGCCGCAAATCCTCGGTTTGTCTCTGCAATTGTTCCTTTTGCAGGGTGGCATCGGATTCCGCCAATTCCGACCGCATCTTGCGGGTTTCTGCGACCAGGTCCTCCTGCTGGTGCGCGCCGTGCTCGAGTTGCGCGATCATCGAGTAGGCGCGTTTTTCCTCCTTATCCGAACGCCGCGAATACAGCAGAAAAATCGCAGCCATGCTGACCGCGACGAGCGTAAGGGCACCCACGCCGATTTTCAGCGCGCGACCGAGGCTGGTGGCATCGCGCGTCATTTTTTCGGTGACGGCGACGGCCTGGAACGCCGTCTGCGCCACCTCCTGCCCCTCGACTGCGAGGCGCGCCTTGTCGTGCAATTCGTCGAAGGCGCGCTTGTCACGAAGCTGAGCGCGCACCCGAGCCAGCAATTCCCCGCCATCCCATGGCAGGGAAAGTACATCGTCGGCGCCAAGGTCGAGTCCACGGGCGCGTTCCGCTCCGCCACCACGGGTCATCAGAATCACGCGCGTGGCCGAGGTTGCGGGCAATCCCTTGATTTCCGCCAGCGCGTTGCAGCATTGCAAGTCCATGAGATCGGCGGTGAGCAGGAACAAATCCACGCCGCCGTTCCGCGTGGTAAGGAAACCGTCTTGCTGGCTGGCGGCCAGCGAAACGTCATAGCCCGCAGAGCGCAACAGCTCCAACATCCGTTGCGAGGAACTCGCGTCGGGCTCCACCAACAGAATCTTTTGGCTTCCTGGCGACAAATCGTTTTCCTCACTCGATGGCTTCCCGGAGCGATCGATGGCGACTCAGAGAGTATCAAAACCCGAAGGACCGCGGCCAGTAGGATAGGCTTCAGCCCGCCTGGTTTGAATGCGAGCACGCTGCAAGTCGAAAACAGAAAGACGGAAGCATTGCCTCGCGGTTTCGCTCCGCGCTTTCCAGGTCAGTGTGGTTTCCGCACCAATCAGGATTCAGTAATTTCGTGCGTCATGGCGCGGGTATTTTCCTCGGGTCGGTTCGACTTCGTTCGGCTTGCCGAACTGGAACACGTGCGCAGCGGCTTGATATTTTCCGCCGTCTGGCGCGTAGAATAGGCAGGAGCAGGGCATTGCTATGAACCCTCAAAAGCGCTTCCCGTACACACTTATCGCCGTCATGCTGCTCGCTTCCGCGGGAGCAGCAACCCGGCTGGTCGCGCGCCAATCCGCGCCCCAGAATCAGCAGCAAAAACCGAGCGAACCTTCCGGGCAGCATCAAAGCATGCCTGGGATGGATGACAGCATGCCCGGCATGGACATGGATCACGACATGCCCGGCATGAAAATGGGCCAGGGCTCGGACGAAAAAGATCAGCAGACCGAGCATGGCGCCATGGACGCCATGAGCCACATGCATCACCACCAGATGGGCCCGCACATGTACATAACCAAGCTGCGGACGCCCGCCACGCCCGCGGATTGGGCCAAGGCCGACGAAATCGTGAAGGAGTTGCGCGAGGCCATCGAGCACGATCGATACAAGGATTACCAGGTGGCGCTCTCGGACGGTTTCCGCATCTTCATGCCAAACCTGCCGCAGGCCGAGTATCACTTCACGAATTATTACAATGGTTTCCTGGAGTCCTTCAGTTTTGACCCCTCGCGTCCCACTTCCCTGCTGTACAAGAAAAATAAGGCCGGCTACGACTTGATCGGCGCGATGTACACCATGCCCAAGCGCGTCACCGAGGATCAGCTAAACGAACGCATTCCTCTGAGCATCGCGCAGTGGCACCTGCACACCAAGCTCTGCGCTCCGCCCAAGGACCAGAGAGGCACCGCGGACCGGACCAAGTTCGGCTTGCAGGGATCGATCATTACCAAAGAAGCCTGCACCGAGGCCGGAGGAACGTTTTACCCCGTGATCTTCGGCTGGATGGTCCATGTCTATCCGTTCGAAGATTCCCGCGAAAAAATCTGGGGACAATAAAGCTGCGAAGGCTAGGACGCGCCTTCCACAGTTCCCGACCTCGTTCACGCTGTACTCATCTTGTTGTCACCAAAATTTTACATTGTGTGGGTATAATGGCCTCCGGGAGATCTATTTTTGACTTCGCGCGCATTGCCCCCGGTTCAAGACTCGCCCGCCAATTCAATGGAGCACAACACGGAAGAGTCTTCACCTCGGCTGGAGCCGTCCCGCAAGTATCCTGGAGCTCTGATCGTCGTGGAAGGCATTGACGGCTCGGGAAAAAGCACGCAACTCTACCTCTTGAAACGGTGGCTGGAAATCGGCGGCTACCGCCTACACTTCACGGAATGGAATTCCTCGCCGCTGGTAAAGTCCGCTACGCGGCGGGGGAAGCAGCGGCGGCTTCTGACTCCCACGACGTTCTCCCTGCTGCATGCCGCCGATTTTGCCGACCGCTGCGAACGGCAGATCCTGCCACTGCTGCACAGCGGGTACCTGGTGCTCGCCGACCGCTACATCTACACGGCCTTTGCGCGTGACGTGGCGCGAAATTGTTCGCCGCGGTGGCTGCGCAATCTTTACCGCTTTGCGCCCGTGCCGGACATCACGTTTTACTTCCGCGCGCCTCTGGACGTCGCCGTCAAGCGCATCATGAGCGGCCGCCCGAAATTGAAATATTACGAAGCGGGCATGGACCTGAACCTTTCCCTCGACCGCGCCGAGAGCTTCCGCATTTTCCAGGGACGCATCCTCGCGCAGTATGACGAGATGATTGAGTCCGACAAGTTCGTGGTGATGGACGGCACGCTGCCGGTCAATTCCCTACAAAAGCAGATGCGCCAGATGGTGAAGGCGCGCATCGATCTCTCGCGGTTCGCTCCCAAGAAATCCGCGCGGAGGGCTTCGTGACCGCCGCGAAAAGCAATCGCAAGAACGGGCAGCCGAAGAAGACGCAGACGCCTTCCGGCTCCTCCCCGCGCAATTACGGCTTGCCGCTTCCGGGCGTGAATGACGAGGAATTCGGCGGCTCGCTGATTGTCATTGAAGGCATGGACGGCTCGGGCCGCTCCACACAGATCGCCTTGCTGACGGAGTGGCTGGAATCCGAAGGCTTCGCGGTGGAGACCATGGGCCTGCGCCGCTCCGGGCTGGTGGCCAAAGACATCGACGCGCTGCTCGCCGAAAACACCATCACCCGCATGACGCTCACGTTGATGTACGCCACCGATTTCTACGACCAGCTCGAGCACCGCATTATTCCCGCGCTGCGTTCCGATTTTGTTGTCCTGGCCGACCGTTACTTCTATACTTTGATCGCCCGCGCGGTAGCTCGCGGCATCGAACGCGATTACCTCAACGGCCTTTACGAGATGGCGGTTCGGCCCGATCTGACGTTCTGGCTCAACGTGCGCCCGGAAGTGGCGTTCGAGCGCGAGTTTCGCAAATCGCATGCCATCAGCTACTGGGAGTCCGGCCGCGATCTTTCGCTTTCGGACGATTTATTTCAATCGTTCATTCTGTATCAAGCCAAAATCAAAAGTGAATTTGAAGCGCTGTCCGAGCGCCACGGTTTTATCGCGCTGGACGGCGAGGCGAGCGTCGTTTCCGTGAACAACGAACTGCGGAAGCGCATTGCCGCCCATCTTGGCATTCAACGCACGCATTACCGGCCATCCACGGCGCTGGCCCCCCTGTGGCGCTGAGACTTCGCAAACCCATCCAGCTCGCGGCGATTGACGCCGGCTCCAACGCATTTCGACTCATGATTGCCCGTATCTATTCCACCGATGACTGGGAAATCGTGGAGTCGGTGCGCGCGCCGGTGCGCCTCGGCCATTCGGCTTTTACGTCCGGGGAGTTCGATCGCAAAACGTTGCGCGAAGCCACCGCGGCGTTCCGCGAATTTCGCAACATCATGGATGCGCGCAACGTTACCGCGTACCGCGCCGTCACCACGAGCGCCGCGCGCGAGGCCCGCAACGGCCACGTTCTGATCGAACGCATCCGTCACGCCGCTAAAATCGACTTGGAAATCGTCTCCGGCGACGAAGAAGCCCGCCTGGTGCGCGTCGCGGTTCTGCGAGCGCTTCGCGATTACGAAGCGCCGCGCTACATTCTCGACCTCGGCGGAGGCAGCCTCGAGCTCAACGAAATGCGCCACGGCGTCCTGCAGGAAAGCATCGGCCTGCCGCTCGGGACAGTCCGGCTGATGGAAGCGTTCAAGGCCCAGGGCGTCATACACGAGCACATCGCGAACGAAATCCGCTTGCACGTTCTGTCCGTCATGCAGAGCGCGTTGCCGGTGCGCCCGCGGCCCGGCGGCGGGACGGTAGCCTGCGGAGGAAACGCGGAAACATTGTCAGCGCTGGCTTCCGGCCCGCGAATGGGGCCATTTCCCACGCTGAATCCCCGATTGCTGCGGGACCGGCTGTGGCACATTCTGCAACTGAACGTGGAAGAGCGCATGAAAGCGTTCTCCGTTCGGCGCGATCGCGCGGAGGTGATGGGCGTGGCGGCGATCGTCCTGGTCACCGCGGCGTGGTGGCTCCGGCTGCGTCAAATGACGGTTCCGCGCGTGGGCGTTCGGGAGGGCTTGCTGTACGAGCTGGCCACGGCGCAAATGCGGCTGCCCGCGGCGACCGACGAGCATCAGAAGCGAGCGCAGTTGATGCTGGCGGGCGCGGAGTCCTACGCTGCCAAAGTGCGCTGCGACATGAAGCACGCGGAGCAGGTTCGCGCGCTTTCGCTGCAACTTTTCGACCAGCTCTGGCCGTACCACCACCTGGACTTTGAAGCGCGGACCATTCTGGCGTCGGCCGCCATGCTGCACGATTGCGGCGTGCTGATCAACCGCAAGGCCCACCATCGCCACGGAGAATACCTGGTGCACAACGCGAAAATTCCGGGATTGCGCGGCTGGGCCAAGAATATGACGGCGTCGCTGGTGCGCTATCACAACCGGAAATCCGAGCCCAGCACCAAGCATCCCGTCTTCTCTTCCCTTAGCCGCGAGCAGCGGAAGCGCACGCGCCTGCTGGCCGGAATGCTGCGTCTGGCCGAACGCCTGGAAAGCGATCATCACCAGACCATCTCCAAGATCAAGGTGGAGGGCGGACCGCGCGACGTGCGCATCCATGTGGAACTGCGCGACTCCGCCCGCCTGAATCTTGCCGGCATTGAGAGGAAAGCGCGGCTGCTGGAGCGCGAGTTGAATGTGCGCTTGTCTTTTCAGCGCGCCCTGATGATTGAGAAGAAGAGGGTGGCCTGATGATGCATCTCTATTTGATTCGCCACGGCATCGCGGTGGACCGCGAGGATCCCCACTGCCCGCCGGATACCGAGCGGCCGCTCACTCCGAAGGGTATGAAGCGCTCGCAAGCCGCGGCGCTCGGGCTTCGCGCGCTTGATGTAAAGCCCAGCGCGGTGCTGACCAGTCCGTGGCTACGTGCCCTGCAAACCGCCGAGATTTTTTGCGAAACGATCGGCTATTCTTCCAAGAAAATCATACGCACGGACTCGCTGAAGGGCACCAGCGCGCCCGCGGAATTGCTGCGGGAACTGCAGTCGATGAAGGCGAAAGTAGTGCTCGCGTTCGGCCATGAACCCCACTTGCACTTGGTGATCGGCCACGTGCTGCACACCAGCGCAAAGATCACCGAGTTGAAGAAAGCGGGCCTGGCGCTTTTGGAATTGGAACGGATCTCGCCGCCGCAAGGACGGTTGCTCGCCCTCTATCCCGCCAGCACGCTGCGGCAACTCGCGAAATAATTTCGTAAGCAACGCCCCAACTGACATCGAGAGAATGTTTCGGGTGGACTGTCATTCTGAGCGCAGCGAAGAATCCCTCTTCGATGTAGCGATGGGCAAAAAACAAAGAGAGATTCTTCGCTTCGCTCAGAATGACAAAGTGTTGGTTTGCGGCGCGTAAGGCGGGCGCGGCGTGTTATCGAACTTCCGCCCAGCGAAAGCAACTGCGCAGGTGGTCGTTCACCATGCCGGTGGCCTGCATGAACGCGTAGCAGATGGTCGAACCGACAAACCGAAAGCCGCGCTTTTTCAGATCCTTGCTCATGGCATCGGACTCTGCTGTGCGCGCCGGGACATCCCTGGGCTTCTGCCGCCCGGCGCCCCGCGGCGTTTTTCCGCCGGTGAATCGCCAGATGTACGCGTCGAAGCTGCCGAACTCCCGCTGCACTTCCAGAAACGCCCGCGCATTGGAAATGGTGGAAGAAATCTTCAGGCGATTGCGGATGATCCTCGGATCGGCGAGCAGCGCGCGCACCTTGCGAGCGTCGTAGCGCGCAATTTTGGAAGCATCAAAATCGTCGAGGACCTCGCGGTAGCGCTGCCGCTTGCGCAGTACCGTCTCCCAGCTCAACCCGGCTTGTGCGCCCTCAAGGATCAGAAACTCGAACACCACGCGGTCGTCGTGCACCGGGACACCCCACTCCTCGTCATGGTAGCGCCCCAGGAGGCCGCCACCCTGCGCCCAATGGCACGTCCGCCGGGACGTTTGCGGCGCCCCGGCGCGAGTTCGGTTTGGCATGGTGAGCTTACGAGAGGTGCCGCTGAACCGCTTTCTCAATCGCGTCGCGAGGGACCGCGCCCACGACTTGCTCGGCGACCTGCCCGCCCTTGAAGATGAGCAGGGTGGGGATACCGCGGATGTTGAACTGCCCTGCGGAATTGGTGTTTTCGTCCACGTTCAGCTTTACAACTTTGATCTTCCCCGCATAGGCGGTCGCTACCTCCGCCACGGTCGGCGCCAGCATCAGGCACGGCCGGCACCACTCCGCCCAGAAATCGACCATCACCGGCTGCGTCTTGCTCGCTTCGATCACTTCCGCCTGAAACGTGCTGTCCGTTACATTGCTGACATTATCTGCCATGAGAACCCTTTCCTAGGGGAGATACCGGCGACATCTTAGCCGATTTCGCCCTGGGTTGATTAGATGAAGTTACTTCATTTAAGTTTCTGGATTTCCAGGCCGCCTCGTACACTTTCACATATTCGGTCGCCGAGGCCTGCCAGGAGAAATCCTGGGCCATGCCGTTCAACTGGATGCGGCGCCAGACGGCCGGCTCGTTCCGGTACACGGAAAGAGCTTGTTGGATCGCGCCGAGCAGTGCACGACCATCATACGCCAGAAACTTGAATCCCGTGCCGCGCCCCGTTGACGCATCGAACGCCCCGATGGTGTCTTCCAGCCCTCCGGTGGCCCGCACGACGGGCACCGTGCCATATTTCAAACTATAGATTTGATTTAAGCCGCAAGGCTCGTAGCGCGACGGCATCAGAAACATATCCGCGCCGGCTTCAATCTTGTGCGCCAGGATATTGTCATAAGCGATTTTCACGCTGAATTTGGCGGGGTTGGCTCTCATCAGTTCACGGAACAGCTTCTCGTACCGCGGCTCGCCCGCGCCCAGAGCGACGATCGCCAGGTCTTCGGCCAGCAATTCAGCGGAAATCTGCTCGATCAGGTCAAATCCCTTTTGCCCGGCAAAGCGTGAGACGATTCCCAGCACCGGCTTCGCCACCGTTTCCGGCGGCAGGCCAAACATTTCCAGCAGATTTTTCTTGCAGGCCAGTTTCCCCGAGAAATCCTTCGGCGAATATCGCGACACGATCACCTTGTCCCGCTCCGGACTCCACACCCCATAGTCCGCTCCATTCAAGATTCCGGTAAGGCGGCCCGCGCGGCCCTGCACCACTCCCTCGAGGCCGTGGCCATTCTCCGCCGTGCCGATTTCCCGGGCATAGGTCGGGCTCACCGTGGTCAAGTAGTCGGAAAAAATCAGCGCGCCCTTCAGAAAATTCAAGCGCCCATAAAATTCCAGCGCGTCGATTGCGAACAAGCTCTCCGGAAGTCCGATTTTTGCCATCGCCTCGCGGGGAAACGATCCCTGGTAGCCCATATTGTGGATGCTGAAAACAACGGGCAGCTCCTGTACCGCGGTATCGCTCGCATATCGCGATCGCAGCAGCACGGGAACGAGCCCGGTCTGCCAGTCATGGCAGTGGATCACATCGGGCATCCAGATCTGTTTGCAGAATTCGATGGCCGCGCCGCAAAATTCCGCGAAGCGCTCGGCGTTGTCAGGGTAGTCCTTTCCCGCCACACCATAGAGTTGGTCGCGATCGAAGTACTCCGGATCGTCCACGAAATAAAAATAGACTCCGTGCAGCGATCCGCCTTCGACGATTCCCGGAAAACGCAGTCCGCCGCCAACCGGCACCGTCAGGCTCGGCGCCGTAACGGCAACCGCGCGCGTACCGCGGTAGCGCGGCAGCAGCACAGTGACCGAGTGCCCGAGGTCAACCAGCGCCTTCGGCAACGCCTCAATCACGTCCGCCAAGCCGCCCGTCTTTGAGTACGGCAGTCCTTCCGGCGCGACAAACAGTATTTTCATGTTCAATCCGAAGCTCCCAAGCTACTGAAACCCTCCACCGACGTCAAGGTTTCCGCACGATTTCTGCGTCGCCTGCGTTTTCGTTCACGGTTTGCGCGCCGCGAAAGCCTTGCCAACCGCAGTCCCGCGTGATATCCAAAAGGCCAAGGTTTTTTCCATTCGGGGGACACAAAATGAAGACCGGCTTGGCCGTTTCCGTCGCGCTTTTTATCGCGCTGATCGTCGTGCTGACCGTCGCATTCGTTTCCGTATCCGCGGCTCAGGACGCTCCGCCCATGATCGGGCGGCAATTGCCCATGACTCACATGTCCGGAATTTTGAAGCTGGCCGAGACCATTCCGATCCCCACGGAAGGCTACATGGACCGCATGGCTATCGACGTGAAGGGACAGCGCCTCTTCATTTGCGGCGAGGCGGCCAAGAGCCTTCTGGTTGTGGATTTGCGCGCGGGCAAAGTGATTCATGAGACCACCGGCCTGGCCGCCATGCCCAAGAAGGCTTTCTACATCCCTGGCAGCAACGAGATCTGGCTGACCATGACCAATAGCAGCGTGGTGGCCATCAACGGAGCAACCTACGAGGTCACCAAGACCGTTGAGTTGTCCGCCTTCGGCGATCCCAACCGCGGCTCTGACAATGCGGCCTACGATCCGGCCCGGCATCTGCTCTATGCCGGAGTGGAATCGTTCGTCTCCGGGAACAATGTGGCAATCGGAGGCGGAGGCGCCCACGTTCCCGAAAATGCCTCCATCGAAATCGTCGACACCGAAACCGGCAAGCTGGTAGGAACGATCAAGCTGCCGGGCGGCGATCCTTCGGGTCTCACGATGGAACCCTCCGGCAAAAGAATGTTCGTGGCCATGGGAGACGTGATCAACGGCGAGAGCCATACCCAGGTCATTGACCTGCAAAAACGCGCCATCATCGCCGACTGGCCCATCACCGGCGCTCCCGTGCCACACGCGGCGGCGGTCGACGAGGCCCACCATCGCCTCTTTGTCGGAAGCCGGATGCGCCAGCATGAAGGCGAAATCGGCGGCGGCCACCAGTACGAGCCCGGAAAGCTGGCAGTAATGGATACGGAAACCGGAAAAGTCCTGCAGGTTCTGGACAGCGTCGGTGGCGCGGACAATCTGGATTTCGATCCTGCCAGCGGACGCGTCTATTTTGTGGGGACTACCGGGACGGTGGCGGTATTCCGCGAGACGGATCCGAATCACGTCGAACTCCTGGGAAAAGTTCCCACCGGAGCGATTGCCAAGAGCGGACTTTGGGTGCCGGAGTTGAAGCGCTTCTATTCGGCCGTGCCGAGGCATTACGTTCTGACGCCGTCGCGCGCCACTCGTGACCTCGATGGCGACCTGCGTAAGGAACTGGCCGCGCTGCAAGGCGGGACCAAGGGAGTCAATGTTCCGATTCTCTCCAATTTGATTGTCGAAGAAGCCCACCTGATGGTTTTCGACTACGCTGAGTGAAATGCTTGCGGGCGCCTTCCGCGCGCAACGAAAATGCTGCGATGGCGAATTCAAATTCACTTGCCGCCCGATTGGAAGCGACGCTGGTTGGAAGTATGATCGTCTGAGCGGCGAAGTCGATTCAATGATTGGAGGCCACAACGATGTCCGAAGTTAAGGCAATTCCCGAGGGGTATCACAACGTTACGCCGTACCTGTTTGTCCGGACTGCGGCCCTGGCAATTGATTTTTACAAACAGGTCTTTGGCGCAGTCGAGACCGTGCGCATGCCCGGACCGGACGGCAGAATCATGCACGCGGAAATCAAGATTGGCGACTCGATCGTAATGCTGGCGGACGAAAACCCGCACAGCGGGGTGATGAGCCCGCAAACGGTCGGAGGGTTTTCCGTCGGGCTGCACGTCTACGTGGAGAACGTGGACGCCGTCTACAAAAAGGCCATTGATAACGGCGCGAAGGCGCTGCGAGAGGTAAAGAATCAATTCTACGGCGACCGCTCGGGATCGCTGCTCGATCCGTTCGGGCATATGTGGTCGGTAGCCACGCATGTCGAAGACGTCACGCCGGACGAAATGCGCAAGCGCATGAAGGCCATGAGCCAGGCGGCGGGCTCGTAGCCGGAATCGAGGATGTGCCAGCCCCTCCGAATGTAGCGCCCGCCTTCAGGCGGGCAAGTGCGGGCACTCGCTGCCCCGTCACATCGAGATCGAGCGCGAGCGCGCCCCGGTCTTGCTACACTGTCCTGCCATGAAGCCATCTCATAGATGAAGGACGAAATAGCGCTTCAGGGGCTAAAGCCCTTGTTTGCCGACTCTGATTGTCGCGGCTGAAGCCGCGACCCACAAAGACTATTTATGAGATGGGTTCATGTCACCTGAGAAACTTGGACAGCATTTTCTGACCGACGCCAGTTGGCTGGACCGGATCGCGCGTGCCGTTCGCATCGACGACGGCGTGTGGGTGGAAATCGGCGCCGGACACGGCGAAATGACCACGCGGCTGGCCAAGAGCGCAAGCCAGGTGTACGCCGTCGAATTAGACGCGCGGCTGGCAAGAAGGCTGCGCGAAGTCACTGCGCCGCTCAAGAACGTGGAAGTGATCGAAAGCGACGTGATGGCCGTAGATTTTCAGAAACTCACGCGCGGCGGGCGATTTTCCGTTTACGGTAATTTGCCCTACTACATCACCTCGCCCATCCTGCACCGCCTGTTCGAGCATGCCGAACGCATCGCCGCCATCCACATCGTGATTCAGTTTGAAGTTGCGGCAAGAATCGTCGCGCCGCCGGGACGCCGCGACTACGGTTATCTGTCGGTGGTGTCGCAGTGGTTCGGCCGGCCGGAGATCGCCTTCCGCATTCCTCCCGGGGCGTTCCGGCCGCCGCCCAAAGTCGCTTCGGCGCTGGTGAGTTTTCGGATGCCGGGAGAGCGTGCACGCACACTCATCGAGAAGGAGTCTGAATTCCTTGAGTTCATCAAGGAGTGCTTCGCGCAAAAAAGAAAGACGCTGCGCAACAATCTGCGCGCACGGCTGGGAACTCGCACCGAAGAAGTATTGCAGAAGGCTGGGTTGCGGCCGGATGCGCGCGCGGAACAGCTTCAGATCGCGCAATTCGCGGAACTGTACCGCGCAGCCCATTAAAACGCGGTCGCATATCAGCCCTCAGCTTTGCTCGCGCAGAAGGCTGAGCAGCCGGTCGGGATAGTCGGTGATAATTCCATTCACGCCGGTAGCGATCAGGCGGCGCATCTGCTCCGGCTCATTGATCGTCCACGCTACGGTCTGCAGCCCGGCGTGATGCGCCGACTCCACGACTGCCGGCGTGATGAGGTCGCCGCGCGCCACCAGTTGCCGCGCGCCGGCACGTACGGTGCGCTCGACCAAATCGTTTGACGGATGCTCACACAAAAATCCGGTCATCATGGTGCTGTCCAGCCGGTACACCAGATCGAGAGCGGAAGGATCGAACGACAGAATCACCACCCGCGCCGACGCGTTGTGATCGCGCAACGCAGCAACCACGCCGTGCTCCACTCCCCACGCCGCGCCGGATTTGATCTCCAGATAGAAAATCACGTCGTGCGCTTCCGCGAAGTCGAGTATTTCCTCCAGCGTCGGAACCCGCTCGCCGGCAAACGCGCCATTTCCGCCGCCAAACCATGAGCCCGCATCGAGCGCGCGAATCTCATCCAGAGTCAGCAAGTGCAGTGGCCCCTTCCCGGTCGTGGTGCGGTCGAGGGTCGAGTCATGCATGGCGACCACACGCGCGTCGCGGGTAATCTGCAAATCGGTCTCAATGAAACGCGCGCCCAGTTCCACGGCTCGGCGAAACGCCGCCATGGTATTTTCTGGCGCGTGTCCCGAAGCCCCGCGATGGGCAATCGTCCAAACCACTTTTGCCTTCTCCCTTTCCACGTTTCGCGGCGATGAACGGTTCGCCTTGCGCCATCCTACCAGACACGGGCCAGACACGAGCAGTCCGCCAGAAAACGTTCGAATGGGCAATCCGCGCAGGATGCTTTTTCGGGCAACACCGCATCTAAGTAAGTGAAGGAAAAACGTGCAGAAAGCGAAGGCCGGCCCAACGCGGCCGCGGAAAGGAGGACTTCCATGGGAAACCGTGCAAGTCTTCTAAAGGCAGTATTTGCAATGGCTTTGATGGGTATCATGGGGGCGGCTTTCAGCGCGCCGAGCGCCAGCGCTGCCGCCATTCACAAACCCAAAGTCGAAACGCTCAGCGACCAGGTGCATCACCAGTTGATGACACTTCCCTGGTACGGAATCTTCGACAATCTCGAATACCAGGTGAACGGCAGCGAGGTAATCCTCAGCGGCCAGGTTACCAGCGAGCACGCCGTCACCAAAGGTGACGCCGCGAAATACGTGAAGTCCATTCCCGGCGTGACCAGCGTGGTCAACAACATCGAAGTGTTGCCGCCGTCGCCGTTCGATAACCAGATTCGCCGTGCCGAATATCGCACCGTGTTCTCGCACGCCGATCTGGGCCGCTACACGATGGGCGCGATTCCTCCCGTGCACATCATCGTGAAGAACGGGCACGTCACGCTGGAAGGCGTGGTCATGAACCAGATGGACAAAAACATCGCGGGGATCGTCGCGAACTCCGTTCCCGGCGTCTTCTCGGTGGAAAACAATCTGCGAATCGGCAGCTGAGCAACAGCAATTTCCCCTCTCAGTGCTGGCGTGGGCCCGGATTCTTCCGGGCCCACTTTTTTTTCAGTCGGAATCCCGGATTTTTCTGACCGTGTGTCAGGGCCGACGAGCGCGCCCGGATTGTTGCCGCACCCACGTGCCGCACTTGACGGTCGCCCCAGCACAGGACTAGATTCTTGCGACCTTCCGTACCCACGACGTTCGCGCAGGGCCATGTGACTCCCGCCTTCAGTGCGGGCATTGCGGCGTACCGTGGATGCCCGCCTGAAGGCGGGCGCTACAAAGTTCGGAATGCTTGTTAGGCCTGGCGTGCTTTTTAATCTTCCCGCGGAGGGGAAGGAGTGCCGAATGCCGACTGTATTCGTCACCGGTGGCACGGGATTCATGGGGCGCAACCTGATTGCGGAACTCCTGCGGCGCGGTTACACCATCCGGGCGCTCGCCCGGCACGGCTCAGAACACAAATTGCCTCACGGCGCAGTGGTGGTGCCGGGAGACGCGCTCGACAAGAATTCGTTTGCCGCGCAGATTCCTCCCGCGGAAACATTTGTGCAGTTGATTGGCGTTACGCATCCGAATCCTTCCAAGAAAGATGAGTTTCGCGCCGTCGATCTGGCGTCGGCCCGCGCGGCCATCGAAGCGGCCCGTGCGGCGGGCGTCGCGCATTTTGTATACGTCAGCGTGGCGCAGCCGGCGCCGGTGATGAAGGACTACATCGCGGTGCGCGCGGAAGTCGAGCAGATGATTCGCGACAGCGGCCTGAACGCCACGATCCTTCGGCCTTGGTATGTGCTGGGGCCGGGCCGGCGATGGCCGCTGCTGCTCAAGCCGATGTACTGGCTGATGGAGCAAGTTCCATCGACGCGGGAATCCGCGCGGCGCCTGGGGCTCGTAACGCGGGAACAGATGATCGCGGCGCTGGTGCAAGCGGTGGAAAATCCCGCACAGGGCGTTCGCATTCTGGGAGTGCCGGAGATTCGCGGCGCGCGCGGCGGCTGATTCCAGTAGGACAGGCTTCAGCCTGTCTGGTTTTGATTCTGTCCGGCGCAAAAGAAAGCAGACAGGCTGAAGCCTGTCCTACTTCTTCGAGCGGTCTTTCAGCAGGCCTTTGAGTTCGGACATGAATTCCTTCACGTCCTTGAAATCCAGGTAGACGGAAGCGAAGCGCACGTAGGCGACTTTGTCCAGTTTCTTGATGCGATTCATCAGCAGTTCGCCTACTTCGCTGGTCTTGCGCTCTCGCTCCGGCGCCTCGTGCACGAAACGCTCGACCTCGTCCACCAGGGCTTCGAGCTTGGCCGTGGCTACGGGACGCTTCTCGCACGATTTCAACAGCCCTTGCAGAATTTTCTGGCGGTCGAAGCGCTCGCGGCGGCCGTCCTTCTTGATCACCATGTAGGGAATTTCGTCGATGCGCTCGTAGGTGGTGTAGCGCCGCCCGCACTTCAGGCATTCGCGGCGGCGGCGGATCAGGTCTCCCGCGCGGCCCTCGCGCGAATCGATGACCTTGTCTTCCATGACCGAGCAGAAGGGACACTTCACGGCGCCGAATCTCCTGGCAATTTTTGCTTCATCGCTACCGGCGGCTTCTCATTCCCGTTCGCGCCGGGAACCGTGATGTGCTTGCCGACTTCTTCCGCCTCCGCTTCGGCGCGGGCCAATTGCCGCAACTCGCCAAAGGACATCCCTTCGTGAATCAACAAAGGGATGCCCACCAGAGTGCAACCGGCAAACGTCGTAATCCACAGCACAACGGCGATGGCGATCGCCGGTTCCTCCGCCAGGCCAAAGATCGCCGTCAGGGCGACGATGCTGGCAATCTGCGCGCCGCCCCCGATGCCGGGAAGCTGCAGCACCGAGCCCACCAAGGTGACCGCGAGCAACAGCATGGCGCCCCAGAAATTCATGTCTGAATGCACGAACGCGCCGGGGAAACTCTGCGCGATCCACATGTAAATCAGTACCGCCAGGATCCAGTGCGCCGCCGTATAACCGATCGCCGCCCATAGATCCGATTGCGTGCGGATGGCCTGCAATCCCTCGCTCATCCCGGAAATTGCAGACGCGATTCGCGCTCGCATGCCGCCGCTACTCTTTGAGCGTTCCAGTCCGCGGTCCACAGCCGCCGCACCGTGAACGCGGTAATAGACAAGTACGACCGTAAGGCCAACCACCCCGGCCAGCAGCAGCCAGGCACCGTGCCGCGCCTGCGCCACCCAACCCATATCTGCCCCGGCATCCGACAGCCGGTTTGGAAAAACCAGCAGGCTCAAGCACGCGAGAACCGCGGCGGCGGCAAAATCGCAGTAGCGCTCCAGGAAAAAAATCCCAAACATGCTGGAGACCGGCAAGCGGTCTTTCCTCGCCAGCAGCAACGGCCGCACCGGCTCACCGGCGCGGCCGAGAACAAAGATTGCTGCGAAGCCCATCAGCGTTCCGGCAAAAGTGTTCGCAAAGGTCGCTTGCCCGAGGTACCGGCAGAATCGCTGCCAGCGCAGCGCGCGGATCGCATAGCAGCCGTAGATCGAGACGAAGGCCACCAGCAGCAGCCAAATATTGGCCTGGCTGACGCTTTCAATGAATTTGTTCCAGGTGAAATCCGCCAAATGGATTTTATGGCGCGATTGATAGGCGAGCCCCACCACGGCGGCCAAAATTATAATGGCTATGAGTATCCGACGAAGTCTTCCACGCATTCGCACGCGAGGTTAACCGCTGGGGGAACGGGGTGTCAAGAAAGGACATGGTTTCACGTTCTAAAAATTTCGCATGTCCTTTACTGCCAGATGAATGCGGTGTTACAAACCTAGCGCTCGACCAGCCGTTCGAGGGTGGCAAAAAAATCCGGATACGATACCGCGGCGCACTCGGCATCGCGAATTACGGTTTCGCCGTCCGCCCCGAGCGCAGCCACGGCGAAGGCCATGGCCATCCGATGGTCGCCGTGCGGATCGATTTCCGCGCCGTGCAAGCGCCCCGCGCTGCGACCTGCTACCCGCAGCCCATCGGGCAGTTCCTCAACTTTCGCGCCCATGCGGCGCAGATTCTCCGCCAGGACCGCGATGCGGTCGCTCTCCTTGATGCGCAACTCGGCGGCGTTGCGGATCTCAATTCCCTGCTCGGTGTACGGGCCCAGGACCGCAATCGCCGGAAGCTCATCGATAAGCTGCGCGATGGCGTCTCCTTCAATCGAGCCGCCCTGAAGCGCTTCGTGACGCACCGATACGTCGCCGACAAGCTCGCCATGTTCACTGCGAATGGAAACCAGGCTCACCGGAGCTCCCATCGATCCGAGAACGTCCAGAACCGCTGAGCGCGTGGGATTCAGGCCCACGTTGTGAATCACCAGATTCGATTCCGGCAGAACCATGGCCGCCGCCAGAAAGAACACGGCGGAGGAAAGGTCGCCCGGAACGGCCAGCTTGCGCCCCTTAAGTTGCGGGCGCCCGTGAATCCGGATAGTGCGGCCCTCGGGTTCGAGCCGGCAGCCAAATTCGGCCAGCGCCAGTTCGGTGTGATCGCGGGTGCGCACCGGTTCCGTCACGGCAGTCACTCCGTCCGCGAATAGGCCCGCCAGAAGAATGGAGGACTTCACCTGCGCGCTGGGCACCGGTAACGTGTAGTTGATGGGAGAAAGCTGCGTGCCCTCGATCTTCAGCGGCGCGAAGCCACCTTCACGCGCCTGAATCCGCGCGCCCATTTTCGACAACGGTTCCATCACCCGGCGCATGGGACGGCGGCGCAGCGATGCATCTCCGTCGAGCGTCGACTTGAATTCCTGCCCGGCCAAAATCCCAGAGAGGAGCCGCATGGTGGTGCCTGAGTTTCCGGCGTCCAGAGTGCGGCGCGGCTTCCGCAGGCCATTGAGACCTGCGCCTTCGATCTTGACGCGGTCGCCCTGGATGTCGCTCTTTACGCCCATCCGCGCGAAGCAGTCGAGGGTGCTACGGCAATCGGCGGCGGCGGAAAAGTGCGTGATTTCGCTGGTCCCTTCGGCCAGCGCACCCAGCAACGCGTAGCGATGAGAAATGGATTTGTCACCGGGAACTTCGAGCGAGCCGCTGATCGTGCGGGCAGGGCGAACGATTTGTTTGGGCACCGTGGAATTCTAGCATGCGGGGAAACCGTGTAGGACAGGCTTCAGCCTGTCTGGTTTTGGTCAGCGTGATGCGGAAATCTAAACCAGACAGGCTGAACCGGCCGCGGGAAAAGTCTAGAGTTGTCATTCTGAGCGAAGCGAAGAATCCCTCTGTAGTTCTTTGCTTGTACTTAGATCGAAGAGAGGTTCTTCGCTTCGCTCAGAATGACAAAACTGGATTTTTTCGGCAGCGTATGAAGCCTGTCCTACACGAAAGCCGTTTGTTGCGCCCGTGGCGAACCGGAGTATCATCTGGGGAAGCAACTTCCTGAGGAGGACACTGAGATGAAGTACTTCGTTGGATTGCTGCTCGCCGCGCTGCTGGCCATCGCTCCGGCATTCGCGCAGGCTCCCAAAGGATGGAAACTTCGCGGGGACCATAGCACGGAGGCGTCCGATCCTGACGCACCGGGAGCGGTTAAATTCGAGGTCAGCGGCTCCGGCTTCCACGCCACGAACCCGATGGCGGCGATTTACTGGAATCCCGCCAATATAGCCAGCGGCGATTACACGCTCAAGGGAACGTTCAAGCTGATCAAGTCCACCGGGTACAACGAATACTACGGGCTGATCTTCGGCGGCAGCGGACTCGACGCAGCCAATCAAGCTTACACGTATTTCATGGTGACCGACGACGGAACCTATCTGATCAAGCGGCGCGAAGGCAATTCCGCGCAAGGCGTTTCACCCAAGACGCCAAACGCCGCGGTGAAAAAGCCCGACGCCAGCGGAACAGCCACCAATGCTCTCGAAGTCCGCGTGAAGGGCGACAAGATCGACTTCGTAATCAACGGCGCGGTGGTGACCTCGATGCCCAAAACCGGTCCGGCGGCCAAGACCGATGGAATTTACGGGATTCGCATCAACCATCAACTGGACGTTCAGATCGATAACTTCGGCGTCTCGAAAATGTAACTCGGGAATCGTGGGCGTTCGCGTAGAGCGGCGCTGCGATTCAATTCATTCATGCCATTCATGCCATCCGACCGGCAGGCAGAAGCCCGGCAACGCTTCCAGGAAGCATTCCAGGCGCAGATGCAGGGCGACTTCGATCGCGCCGTGGAACTTTATCTTGGATCGCTGGCCTTGTACCCGACGGCCGAAGCCTATACCTTCCTCGGCTGGACGTATCACTTCCAGGGAAAAATCGAGGAAGCCATCGCCGAATGCAAGCGCGCCATCGAGGTCGATCCTGACTTTGGCAATCCGTACAACGATATCGGCGTCTACCTGATCGACCTCGGCCGCAACGACGAGGCTATTCCGTGGCTGGAGCAAGCCATGGTTGCCAAGCGCTACGAGCCGCGGCACTTTCCTTACTACAACCTCGGGCGCGTGTATCTCTCAAAAGGCATGATCAATCGCGCCCGCGAACTTTTCCAGCAATCGCTGGCCATCGAGCCTCGCTACACGCTGGCGCGGCAGGCGCTCGAAGGCGTTCGACGCATGGTGAATTAGCACTTTCCTGCTGTACACTACGCGGGTCTCCTCAGTTTCAACACGGAAGGAATCGCGATGACCGCGAATGTGTTGGCGCTTCTGTTCCTGCTCCAGGCGATGGTCACCGGACCGCTTCTGGATAATGATTACGTGCGGGTATTCAAGAACAGCGCGCCGTGCGCCACCGGCGAGGCTGCGTGCGGGGAGCGCGTGCTTGTGGCCCTCGGTCCGGTGGAAGTGAACGGCCAAAAATTGGAGCGAGGCGAAATCAAGGCGTTCCCGGCGGGCGAACGCTACGACGCACCCAAGGCTGGAAATTTCCTGGAAGTCACAATTAAGTCGACTCACCCGAAAGTGATGCCGCCAGGCGCGGGCTCACCGCCGGCCCCCAAGAACAAAATTCTTTACGACGGGCGAGACTTCACCGTTTTTGCTGAGCGGATGCAGCCCGGCGAATATGACGCACCGCATAGCCACAACGTGCGACTGGCGATTTTCCTCAATGACACAATGGTCGAGCAGTGGACCGACGGCAAGGACGAAACGAGAGAACTGGTGCCGGACGTCGTCATGTGGAGGCCCGCAGTCGTCCATGCGTCGAAAGACGTCGGCAAGCTTCCGATCAGTAATCTTTTGATTGAATTCAAACCCTAAGGCCAAACCTTCCATGAAACGCAGCTCTCATCGAATTCTGACCACGCATGTTGGCAGTCTGATTCGCCCACCGAGCCTGCTCGAGCTGGTCCGCGCCCGGGAGAAAGATGAATCCGCCAACAAGGCGGCGTACGAACAATGCCTGAAAGATTCCGTCGCGGAAGTCGTGCGGCGGCAAGCGCAGGCGGGCATCGACATCGTGAACGACGGCGAATTCGGGAAGTCCACCAGTTGGTCGCTGTACGCGCTGAAACGCGTGAGCGGCTTCGAGATGCGCCCGGTCCAGCCGGGCGCCAATCCGTTTGCCCGGGGCGCGGACCGCGAGCGCTTTAAGGAATTTTACGCGGAACTCGAAGGCGGAAACGATCGCACCTGGTCCAACGTAACGCAGCGGGAAGCGGTGTGCGTCGCTCCCGTGAAATACACCGGCCTCGGAGAACTTCAGCATGACATTGACAACCTGAAAGCCGCGCTCGCCGGCGTGAATGTCGAAGAGGCATTCCTTCCCGTGGCCGCGCCGTCCAGCGCCATCCCGGACCGCAAGAATGAGTACTACCGGAACGAGGAAGAGTTGGTGGTGGCTCTGGCCGAGGCGCTGCGGACGGAATATCGCGCGATCGTCGACGCCGGTTTCCTCCTGCAACTCGATGACGCTCGCGCCGCGGTGACCTATGACCGGATGGTGCCGCCCGCGAGTTTTGAGGACTACTATCGCTGGGTCGGTCGCCACGTCGAGGTCTTGAATCACGCGCTCGAGGGCATTCCGGAAGACCGCGTCCGCTATCACGTCTGCTGGGGTAGTTGGCCCGGGCCGCACACCACCGATGTGCCGCTGCGGAAAATCGTCGATTTAATTTTGAAGGTACGCGCCGGAGCCTATCTGATTGAAGCTGCCAACCCACGGCACGAACATGAATGGCGCGTGTGGCAAGCCGTTAAATTGCCGGAAGGCAAGATTCTGGCTCCCGGAGTCGTCAGTCACGGCACCAACGTCGTGGAGCATCCCGAGCTTGTGGCGGAACGCATTGTGCGATTTGCCGGGGTCGTGGGCCGCGAAAACGTCATCGCCAGCACCGACTGCGGATTCGCACAGGAGCAATTCAACCGGCGCGTTCACCCGTCGATCATGTGGGCAAAGCTCGAAGCCATGGCGGAAGGTGCGAGGATCGCCAGCGGAGAACTTTGGGGCCGCTCGGATGCTACGCGCGGCCACGCCGCCGAGTCGCGAGCGTAAGGTTTCCGTGCCGGACGAGGCAACGGGTTACACGCCAAGAATCAGAAACGTACTTACGCGCGCGACAACCGGCCAGTAGCGGTAGAAACAATCCCTCAGTGTGATCACGATCCGGCTCCGTCGGCCAGAGCTTCCTGCGCCTGTGCGCTGGTGCTCAGAAATCGGTTGCGGCTGCGAGCAGCGTGCATGTCCTCGTGTGCGCCTGAATGGTAGTAACAGTTTCCACGCTGGAAAGCCTCTGGGTCGTGCGTGGCAATGATTTCGTAGCATCCGCTGCAGACGTGCTCTTTTCCGTCGCCGATCATGTGAGTCCTCCTCGAACATCGCCACTATCGGCTGAATCGCGAGAATCGTGAATCCGTTTGAGCGCGTATTTTGGTGGTGAAGGGACTGTAGAGCGGCGGGTGAAACGCTCGATGAACTCTGGGCGAAACTATTCAGGTGAAGCGCTGGCCTGCGGAAAAACGTTGCTTCTAGCGGGCTTTCGGAGCGGGCTGGCGGGATAGCTTGGGAGGCCGGCGGCCATGGCGAACCGAGCCGGCAACCGGCGCATAAACCAGCGGCACTCCAGCCTGTGCCGAGCGAAGCATCAGCCCGCCGCGGCTCATATCGCCGCGCCCGACGAATTCGGCTGGAAACAGCAGAGCATCGCCGAAAATTCCCAGCAGCGGTTCAACGTATTTCGGCGTGGCGATGCTGCCGAGAAGCACCACCTCGCACGCATCGCCGATTTGCTCTGCCAATTTCCGGGCGTCGCGCTCCAGCGGATCGCGATACCGCCGGTCCTGCTCGTGAATCGGAACGGCGGCGAGATCCCGCAGGTCCGCCAGGGTTAGAACTTCGTCCGGCGACAGCAATCCTCGGGACGCGCTGATCACCAATATCCCTGGCGCGTTTTCCGGCGGCTCGGCGAACGCCCGCGCGTATGCCAGTTTCCCGCGAAAATACAGGCCGCTGATGAATTGAAATATTTCGCCGAGCGGCGCGCCGGTTTCCCGCAGCCGCGAAGCCAGCTCGAATTCGGCCTCCTCGCGCAGGATCTGCCGCGCGCGAATTCCGGCCGCGTTGGCGGGAGAGAGGAGGAAAATCCGCTTGGTGTTCCGGCTCATGGCCTGCGGATTCCGGCAAGGCATTTCAAATGAAAGTCAGCGCGTGGAAAACGCAAGGCAGGCAATTTCCCGATGAATTTCTTGGAGCCGAAGTCCGGACTTGAACCGGAGACCTGTCGATTACGAATCGACTGCTCTACCAACTGAGCTACTTCGGCCCTCATTGCATTGAACAATTCACTCTAGCAAAGCGCGAAAGATAGTTCAAACGCCTGTGGTGGAATGTAAACCCCTGCCGGTGAGCGCGGCAACGATCTGCTTGCCGTGGAATCGCCCGTTTTCGATGAAAATTTCGCTGGTGTGATTCCCGCCGATGACCACGCCTGCCACAAAAATGCCGGGCACGTTGCTCTCATGCGTTTGCGGATCCATGGAGGGCTTGTTGGTTTCGGGATCGAGGGTGATACCCAGCGAGCGCAGAAACTGGAAGTCGGGATGGTAGCCCGTCAGCGCGAATACCTGATACGCGGGCAGAACCTTTTCGCCGGAGTGATTCGAGACGATGACGCGGCCTTCTTCAATGCGCTTCACCTCGGTCTCAAACAGCGCTTTCACCTGGCCCGATTTGATGCGGTTCTCAATGTCCGGCCGGACCCAATATTTGATCGTCGAGCCGAGTTCCGCGCGGCGGTGCACCAACGTGACGTTTGCTCCGTTGCGGTAAAGATCCAGGGCCGCCTCCGCCGCGGAATTTTTTCCGCCAATCACCACCACGTTTTGCCTCCAGAACGCGTGCGGCTCGGTGTAGTAGTGCGAAACGTGCGGCAGGTCTTCGCCCGGGATCCCCATCCGGTTTGGCAAATCGTAGTATCCGGTGGCCACGGCGATTTTTCTGGCCGCGAACTGCGCCGGAATTCGCTGCTCGTCCCGCGTGTGCACGTTGAATTTACCGTCCGAGCCATCGACGCGTTCCACCCGGTGGCCCAGGCGCAAGTCCAGATCGTAATGCTCGGCGCACTTGCGGTAGTACTTCAGCGCTTCGGCGCGGGTGGGCTTTTCGGCGGCGCTGGTCAGCGGAATATCGCCGATCTCAAGCAGTTCCGGCGTGGTGAAAAACACCATGTTCACCGGGTAGTGAAAAAGAGAGTTGCACAGACACCCCTTGTCGATCACCAGCGGGCGCATACCCGCGCGCTTGGCTTCAATGGCGCAGGCGAGGCCGGTGGGCCCGGCACCAATACAGATCAGGTCATAAGTGCTCATGAAATAAAGTTTGCCCTGTGGAGAAATGTTTTGCAACTCGCGGGTTCGGAGCGACGCCGGCCTGGGAAGTCGATAAGACTACTTGAGAGAAGCCGGATGCGGGGTTCCGTGGCCTGCCAGGATCGCCGCGGCCTTGCGGCCTTTCAATCGCAATTGCAGCCGGTTCATGTACAGATAAATCACCGGAGTTGTGAACAGGGTCAGCGCCTGGCTGACCATCAGCCCGCCGACGATGCTGATTCCGAGGGGCCTTCGCATCTCCGAGCCGGTACCCGTGAGCAGCGCCAGCGGCAAGCCGCCGAACAGCGCGGCCACCGTGGTCATCATGATGGGGCGAAATCGCAGCAGGCACGCCTGGTAGATCGATTCCTCGGGCGATTTTCCGGTGCGCTCGGTTTCGATGGCGAAATCGATCATCATGATGGCGTTCTTCTTCACGATGCCGATCAACAAAATGATGCCGATGAGGGCGATCACCGACAGTTCCGTGTGAAACGCGAGCAAGGCGAGAAGCGCCCCGACCCCGGCCGACGGCAGCGTCGAGAGAATCGTCACCGGATGAATGTAACTCTCGTAGAGCATGCCCAGCACGATGTACACGGCGATGAGCGCAGCCAGAATCAGCCACGGCTGGCTTTCCAGCGAAGACTGAAACGCGCGCGCGTTTCCCTGAAACGTGGGATGAATGTCCGACGGGATGCCCAGGTGCAGAACAGCGGCCTCGATTTTGGTGACGGCGTCGCCGAGAGAAATTCCGTCGGCAAGATTGAAAGAAATGGTGATGGCGGGAAACTGTCCCTGGTGGTTGACGGCGAGGGCGGTGTTCTTCGTTTCGTAGTGAGTAAAAGCGCTAAGCGGTACCAGTTCGCCTTTCGCCGACTTCACATATAGGCCGCGAATGCCGTCCGTGCTGTTGCGAAAAGCGGAATCGACCTCCATCACTACGTGGTACTGGTTCAGTTCCGTGTAGATGGTGGAGACTTGCCGCTGGCCAAATGCGTCGTACAGAGTGTTGTCAATCACCAGTGGAGAAATCCCCAGCCTTGAAGCGGTGTCGCGATCGATCGCCAGGGTCGCCTGCAAGCCGAGCGTCTGTTGATCGCTGGCGATGTCGCGCAATTCGGGAATCTGTTCCATCGTGGAAGCGACGCGCGGCGCCCAGTTCATCAGATCGTCAAGATTTTCGCTGGCTAGAGTGTACTGATATTGCGAACTGCTAATTCGGCCGCCAACCGTCAGGTCTTGATAGGCCCGCATAAATAACGTGGCCCCGGGAATTACCGCGAGCTTTGGTCTCAGCCGTGAAATTACCTGATAGACGGATTCCGTTCGCTGGCCGAGGGGCTTTAGTTCGATTTCCATCTGAGCGGTATTTTCCGCGCCGCCCCCGGCTTCACCGACGATGCTCTTGATCGACGGATCGCCCATGATGATGGCGGTGTACTGCTTCAGTTTTTCCTGCATGGACTCGAAAGAAGCATCCTGCGCGCCGACGATGCTGGCGGCCATCAGGCCGGTGTCCTGCTGCGGGAAAAATCCCTTGGGAATCACGATGTAGAGATACACGCTCAGGCAAATCGTCGCGCCGGTGACGGCCAGCATGAACGGTTGGTGGCGCAGGACCCAGCGCAGGCCGGCAGCGTAGGTATCCACGGCCCACTGGAACACCCGCTCACTGGCCTGATAGAGCCGGCCATGTTTCTTGTCACGTTCCGATTTCAGGAAGTGGGCGCACATCATCGGCGTGGTGGTCAGCGACACGCATAGAGAGACCACGATGGCCACGCTCAGTGTCACGGCGAATTCACGGAACAGTCTTCCAACGATCCCGCCCATCAACAGCAGCGGAATGAACACCGCGATCAGCGACGTGCTCATCGACAGCACGGTAAAGCCGATCTCGCGCGAGCCTTTCATCGCCGCATCCATTGGGGAATCGCCGGCTTCCAGGTAACGCGTGATGTTCTCGATCACCACGATGGCATCGTCCACCACGAAACCCGTGCAGATCGCCAGCGCCATCAACGAAAGATTGTCCACGTTGTAGTTCAGCAGGTACATCACTCCAAAAGTTCCAACGATGGAGAGCGGCACGGCGATGCTCGGAATAATCGTTCCCCAGGCGCTGCGCAGGAAAAGAAAAATCACCATCACCACCAGCGCAACCGTCAGCAGCAGCGTGAATTCAATATCTTTGACCGAAGCGCGAATGGTCGTCGTGCGGTTGTAATTCGTGCCCAGCGTGACTGACGGCGGGATGGACGCGCGCAGTTCGGGAATCAGCGCGTTGATGTGGTCCACGGTCTGGATAATATTCGCGCCCGGCTGCCGCCCGATGCCCAACACCACGGCGACCTTGCCATCGGCAAATGCCGAGTTACGGACATCCTCGATTCCCTCGCTCACTCTGGCAATATCCCGGATTCGGACCGGCGCTCCATTGCGGTAAGCCACGATCAGGGGCGCGTATTGTTCTTTTTTAAAAAGCTGGTCGCTGTCACTCACGATCCAGCGGGTGGATTGGTTTTCCAAAACGCCCTTGGGAATGTTGGCGTTGGCGGCGGCCAATGCGGAGCTTACCTGCTCCATCCCAATCCCGTAGTGCGCCAGCGCGTTGGGGTTCAGGTCCAAACGCACAGCGGGCTTCGCGCCGCCGGAGAGCCGCACGAGACCGACGCCGTCGACTTGTGCCAATTTTTGGGCGAGAAACGAGTCACACAAGTCGTAGAGCGCACCTCGCGTAAGCGTGTCCGAGGAAACGGTTAAATCCATGATATCCGTTTCCGCGGGATTGACCCGCCGGTAGATCGGTAAGTTTGGCAGCGAGGACGGCAATTGTCCCGCGGCGGCGTTGATCGCGGCCTGCACGTCGCGCGAGGCAGCGTTGATGTCGCGGTCCAGATCGAATTGGAGGACGATTCCGGTGGTGGCCAGTTGGCTGGAAGACGTCATCTGGGTGATGCCGGCGACGCGCCCGAACTGGCGTTCGAGAGGAGTGGCCACGGACGATGCCATCGTTTCCGGACTGGCTCCCGGCATATTCGCACGCACGAAGATGGTTGGGAAGTCGACGTGCGGAAGGGCCGATACCGGCAGAAGATAGAAGGCGGCTCCGCCCGCGAGCAGAATGGCAACGCTTAGGAGAGAAGTAGCAACCGGCCGTCGTATGAAAGGCGCTGAGATATGCATCTTGGGTTCTTCAGGCCGTTCGCCGAGTCACGAACTAGCATTTGCGTAAACCCTGCCCTGACGTTGGCTATTCTAATACTAATTCCGTGGTCTGAAGGTTGCCTGAATACATAGCAGGTTCGATTTTGGCAGCCCCGTAAGAGTCTGTTTGAAAATTCAAATTCCGCACGGTGTAGTAGCGCCCGCCTTCAGTGCGGGCGCTGCGGCATACCGTGGATGCCCGCTTGAAGGCGGGCGCTTCAGGAATCGAACGCGAGTTTCGCGCACTGATGCTTAGGCCGCAGAGCTGCGCAAGCCCATTGCCTGAGCAGTCACGTCCGTGTATTTTAGTCCGCCTCCCGTATTGAACAGCACGACACGGTCCCTGGCGGTGAGAAACCCGGTGGAGATCAGGTGGTCGTAGGCGGCTGTGGCGGTGGCGCCTTCCGGTGAAAGAAAAATGCCCTCGTTCTTGCCCCAGTCCTTCAGCGACGCGAGAATCTGCTCATCGGACAAAGCAAGCGCTACGCCTCCCGACTCCCGCAGGATTTCCAGCATGATGGAATCTCCATACGGTTTAGGCACGCGCAGTCCGGCAGCGAAGGTCGCGGCGTTTTCCCACATCTGGCTGGCGTTCGCGCCTTGTTCAAAAGCGCGCACCACCGGCGCGCATCCCGACGATTGCACCGCGATCATTTTCGGACGCTTCCCGGGACGCACCCAGCCGAGTTCTTCCATCTCGAGAAACGCTTTCCACATTCCAATCAGGCCGACACCGCCCCCGGTGGGATAAAAAACCGCGTCGGGATATTCCCAGCCCAACTGCTCGACCAGTTCATAGCCCATGGTTTTCTTGCCTTCCACGCGGAAGGGCTCTTTGAGGGTCGAAATATCGAACCAGCCTTCTTTTTCTTTTCGCTCCGCCACCATGCGCCCGCAGTCGGAGATGAGACCGTCGACCAGCGTAACCTTCGCGCCGTAGACCGTGGCTTCCACGAAATTGGCGAACGGCACGTCCTTCGGCATGAAGATGTGCGCTTCGATTCCCGCGGCAGCCGCATACGCGGCGAGCGCCCCGGCGGCATTCCCTGCCGAAGGCACCGCGAGCTTTTTCAATCCGTAGTGTCGCGCCATGGTGACCGCCATCGCCAGGCCCCGCGCCTTAAACGTGGACGTCGGGTTGGCACCTTCTTCTTTCAGAAATACATTGGGGAATCGCCGGCTCTGCAGCATGGGCGTCCAGCCTTCGCCGAGCGTCACCGGCTTGGCGTCCGGCAGCACCAGGCTGTAGCGCCACATGCCCGCCCAGGGCACGCTGGCGGCGTTTTGCGCAATGGTGTCGCGCACCGCGATGCCGTGCAGCGAACCCAGGTCGTAGCGCACGTAGAAGGAGCCCGCGCAGTGCGGGCAGAGCGTTTGCGGCGTCTCCGCGGAAACAGTTTTATGGCAACGGCTGCATTCCAGGTTCGCAATGGTTGGCATGGGCGAAAGATACCAGAGCGCGCCAAATACTAACAACCTGCAAAAGACAGCTGATCGTCGCGCGCGTGCCTGAGGTACTATCTGGCTCACGCGCATCCCGCTCGCAAGGCCGTAGGCAATAATCTGTCAGGACTGGACCGGTTCTGATGACCGGCGACACGCAGACAATGGCGACCAAAAAGTCCAAGCCCGGCGCTTATTTTGGAATTCCGCTGGCGCTGTGCGTAATGCTCCTGCTCGGGTGCGGCTTGCTGGTTGGCGTGCTGCTTCGTGGGAATCGCGTGGCCGTCGCGATCTACGCGAGCGGTACATATTTCCCCAAGCTGGTGGTGACGTTCGCCACGCTCATTATTTTTGCACTGCTTTCCGGTGCCACCGCGAAGCTGGTCTTGTTCAACCGGCAGAGCGCCGGCCGCCTGTTCGGCTCGATCCTTGCTGCTTATGTGGCCCTGGGATTCGCTTCGCTCGTTTACGTGACGCTCTGGATCCCAATTCTCACGCGGCTGCCGTTCGCCGCGACGGGCGCACCCGCGCCGGGTGCGGCGCAGTGGATCCAACAGGTGGGACAATCGTTCTCCACTCTCTTCACCGAGCAGCCGCTGGTGCAGGCGCTAGTGACCGCCGTATTCGTTGGCTACCTTGCCGCTATCATTCCGGCATTGCGTTCGATTGCCAGCGGGCTGATCCTGGCCAGCCAGTCCACCCTTTGGCTGTTCCGGAAGCTGTTGTGGTACTACCCGCTGATGATCGGCTGTCTGGCGATCGGAATTCCGATGAAGTTTGGTGTGAAGGGCATGGCCGCCTACGGGCAAACCACGCTCTGGGTGGGCGTGGTCACGGTGAGTTGGTCGGT
>DATGJQ010000026.1:0-42126 GCA_035295105.1 Candidatus Acidiferrales bacterium
GGAGTTCGCGGCAAGTGTCGCCGCGCGACCGGCGTCTCCCCCCACGCCGGTCGTTTCCATCGCCCCGACTTGGGAAGGTTCGGATGTGCAGGAACCTAGGAGTGCTAACTTATGACTGGACCAAAAACGGGGGGCAGGTCACTGACAGCCGTATGTTATGAGCTACTATCCGAGGAGCGCTACAGTTTAGCGCGTGTTCTCGGCGATTTTGCAACGGAAACGTTGAAGAAGCACTCGAAGGAACAGAGTCGGATGACTATGGTTGTCAACAGAGCTCAGGCATACAAGTGGTCGGGGGATGAAGAGACTGCTAGGAGGATAGTATCAAGTGAAGATTGGACGGCCGCTAGCGACCGATTCAAGTTGGCACAAGCCGTGGTTCTAAATGATCTCGAAGAGACCCTCAAAATCATGAAGAGAATAGGAAATGACGGCGAGGTGAAGAAGAATGACTATCGGGATTGGCCCTTGTTTTTGGAAATGAGAAAAAAACCCGAATTTGGAAAAGCATTCTCAGAAATCTTCGGGGAGGTATTGAATACTTTTACTATAGATCCCAAAGACGCTCAAGATAATGTGGATTAGCCCTAGCAGGGTCGAGCCCGGCTGGCGCCCCACCCTTGCGCCTTTTGGCGGGGTGGGGACGGGGTGGCCCAGCTTTTGAATTTCCGGGTGGCGGACCCTTTGGTTTGCAAGGGTCCGGGTTTAGATTCTACCTCGCGGCTCGTTTCACGCATCCGCTTCCAAACCTCGGTTGGTGATAAGATAGTTTTATGGCTAAAACAGGTGTCCGATTCGCAGCCACAAAGACAGTTCAGAAACCGACTACGGTGAGGTTTAAGACCAAGTCGGGCAAAACGGTCTCATTCAAGGCCGTGAAAACCTTCGAGAAGAAGACCGTGGTCCGCTTTCGCGCCAGGAAGAAATGAGGCGTATCTATTTAGACAGCAACATCCTGATAGCTCACTTTTCTCTCGACAAAGCAGAAGAACCGAAAAAAGTGCTGGTAGAAAACGCACTAAAAGTGTTAGCTGAACTGCGCGATCTTCAACTCTGGACATCTACTTGGGCTGTTACGGAAATGGTGAACGTCCTGATTTCGAGCAAGAGGATGGCTCCCGGTGAAGTCGCCCAAATTGAAGCCAGTTTGTGAGTGAAAGGCGACTGGATATTCTGAAGGTGCAACTAATCACCGAGGTAAGCCCCCGAAAAGATTACGACTTTTCAGAGTTTTTCTACCATGTTCGGCAGGGCATCCTGAAATATCATTCCGGCGTGGGAGACATAATTCACAGCGTCATCATGAAGAATCACTCGATCAGCGAAATCTTGACCTTTGATGAGAAAAACGACTTCAAGCAAATCCCGGGACTGACTGTTCTCCATCCTAGAGACATAAAATTGCCATGACTGGCGGGTAGCCCAGCCCTCCGGGTGTGCCGTGTGGGAATCTCCCGAACCTTTGGATCGAAAATCCGCATTCTTCACAAGGATCGTGAAGGGTGCGGCACCCAGGAGTTTGGGACCGTTCTGAGATTGACCTCGCTGCTACGCGCTCTGATTTTGGACGGTGCGATTCGGTTGTGTCTTATTCCATCCACACGATCTTAGGAGGGCCGAGCTTTAGCTCGGCCGCTCAAGTCGGGCCAGGAAGGGCTTCAGCCCCTGAAGTTCAGGGTTACCCCCCTGGCCTTGCGCAGTTTCGTCGGGACTGAAGTCCCAAACTCCTAAATGCTTCCGCCTGATTTTCTGAATGTCTGTGTCCGCGAGACTTGCTGACCGCTGCAAAAGGCGCACAGCGAGCTCTTCGCAAGAGCTCAGAGTAAAGAGTCGCTGTGCCACTTAGGCCGACAGTTCAGCCGCAGCCTAGGCCCCATCGCATTGCTGCGCCGATCATTGCTCGACACGGCGGCCTGTCGGCTTCCGTCGTGGGCTTCCATCCGCAAACAAAGTTCAATTTGGGAAGGAGTTTCGAAAGCGAACTACGAGAAATTTTGCGGATGCAAATGAAAAGCGAAGATGCGGTGACAGATAGCGACGCGCCCTTGAGTCGATGCTGCAATGAAACCAGTTAGTACGGTCCAATTCGGAACTCCTTCTCGGATTGCGAGTTGTGTGCTTGTGGTACACCAACTGCACATTGACTCAACACCGAGAGGACCTTATGCCAAAAAATTCCAAGCGAAATCGCTGGCGACGTTCGGCTCGTGCGCGCCAAACCCACTGCGATTATTTGGTCCAAAGTCTTGGAACCCCAGACGGCTTGCGAGCGGCGAGCGAGTTTGTAAGTAATGTGGTCTTTGCCGGCGCACTTCTCTTTCTGATTCTTAACAAGAATACTTTCGTTGACGCGGTTCTCCCGATTGCCGCTGCGATGGTCCTTAGTAGAGTCTTGTTTAGGATCGAGGGCCGCGGGCGGAACGAGGATTGATCGAGTCACACTTTTGCGTGGACGCACCAAGCTAGACCGCCAACTTTGGAACTCCAACGACAACGAGTGGCGGGCGCCCCAACCTTGCGGTTGTAGCAAGGTTGGTTCAAGGCCACGAAAGTAAGGAGCAATGTGTTAAAGTAAGGAAGAGGCAGAATCGATGCTAAAAAAGCAGGCTCGAATCACCAGTAAAGGGCAGATCACACTGCCTTTCGAGGTTCGGCGTAAAATGGGCGTGCGTTCTGGCGATCGCGTGGAATTTGAAGAAGACGGCGCCGAGTTTCGCGTCCGGCCCGTGCGCACCGAGGACCCGTTTGAACAATACCGAGGAATTGGAACGCCGGGAATTGGCCGCGGGCGAAAGGCAGTCCTTCGTTGGTCTCGCCAGATGCGGGGACGATGATTACTGCGCTGGATACGAACGTTCTTGTGTCACTCTGGAATGAGGATGATCTCTTGAACCAGGCGGCGAAGGCCGCCATGCGCGGGGCGCTCGATCGGGGGAGTCTAGTCATCGCGGCACCGGTTTTTTCTGAACTGATGGCTTCTCCCGTGAGAGACGAAGAGTTCTTGGATGAGTTTCTCGTCGCAACAGGCATCTCAGTGGACTGGAATTTGGACGAAACGATCTGGCGAATCGCTGGCCGCGCATTCCGGGCCCATGCTGTTCGCCGGCGGCGAAAACGCGAGCCTGGGCCGCACCGCATCGTAGCCGATTTCCTGATTGGCGCACACGCCCTCCATAACGGATTTTCGTTCCTCACGCTGGACGCGCAGTTTTTCAAAGCGGCGTTTCCGCGCCTTGCCCTCGCCAAGATTTAAACCTTAACCCTCGCGGTTTTAAGCCTGGACCTCTCTTGGTTTGGTCCGAAGAATCTCTTCGTTGTGCCTGAGACCGCCGGAGAGTTTCTGCACTTCGCTCAGATCCCAGCGTTGTATGTCATTCGTGCAGCAGGCGCATTAACCCCACGGCCGCGTGCGAGAGCCGCGCGCCGCGGCGCGACACCAGATACAGCGAGCGCGGCAGCTTCATCTGCCGGATGCGGACTTCGGCCAAGAGTTTTCTTTCCACTTCCCATTGGACGCACATGCGCGGGACGATGGCCACTCCCATGCCCATTTGCACGAAGCGCTTGATGCTTTCGATGGTGGGCATTTCCACGTCGCGGCGCAGCGTGGTGCGGTATTTCTCAAAGAGCTGGATGACCCGCGAGCGGTAGGGGGAATCCACGCTGTGGGCGATGAAGGTTTCCTCGCCCAGTTCCTTGATGTCCACCGAGCGGCGGCGCGCCAGGCGATGGCTGGGCGGGACTACGAAGGCCAGTTCGTCGCGCAAAATTTCGATGGCTTCGAGTTTCGAGTCTTCGGGGACGTAGGAGACGGCGCCGAGGTCGAGACGGTAGTTCAGCACTTCCTGCGGGATGTCCCGGGAAAGTGTGCGGTGCATCACCAGTTTCACGCCGGGGTGCAGCTTCCGGTATCGCGCCAGGGCCGGGAGCAGGGCGTGAATCGAGCTTTCATTCACGCCGAGGCGCAGCTCGCCGCGGCCCAGGTTTCCCAGGTCTTCCATGCCCTTTTGGATTTCGTCGCGCAGATTTAGGAGGCGTTCGGCGTAATCGCGCAGGAGTTCGCCGGCATCCGTTAATTTCACCTGGCGGGCGCCGCGCACCAGGAGCGGCTGGCCCACGGATTCTTCCAGCTTGCGGATGACTATGCTGACCGCGGGCTGGGTGCGGTATAGCTTTTCCGCGGCGCGGGAGAAGCTTTGCTCTTTGGCTACGGTTAGAAACACTTGCAGCTGGGATAAGTCCATGGGTCCTTTCGAGTGGCACAGGATTCAGCCTGTGGGGGTTCGTTCGGAACTAGGCGGCTGCGCTCTTGCCAAGATCCTATGGAACCCGACAGACTGAAGTCTGCCCCACTTTATATAACTGGAGTTTATGGAACGCGTTGCAATTATAAATCAACTGTGAAGTTCGGGACAGATTATCAAGCGGGGGTGGTAGCGGTTCTGGTTGTGAAGTACGCGGCTAGAAACAGGAACGCCCAGAGCCAGTCTGCCGAGCCGACCGCGACCGTGGACGCCGGAATTCGGCCTTGCGCCATCAAAACGATCAAGGCAATACCAAAACTGATTTTTTCCAGGATGGACGGCAGGATCATCGCGCGGTAGCGTGCCGGATCGGTCGAGAGCACCAGGAACAGCACTTGCCAGGCCAGCCCCACTCCCACGAATCCGTAGAAATATTCTGGATGGGTGATGGCTGGAGGAGCATCGCGGCTGATTTTAGCTTCCAGAAAATACATGGGCGCCAGAACGAGCAAGCCGTAGATACCGGCGACAAGGAAGACGATCTTCGCGAATTTCATTGTGGCCCTCCGTTAGGCGACTAAGGAATCGGATGCGGTGCCGGCGCCTGGAGGTTCGCGATTTGTCGTCGAGGGCGCGCGACCGCCACGCCTGCAAATCGACGAAATCTGCGCACCATACCGTTGGCCGGCGCCGTTCCAGGATTCTTTAGAGACGCGGCCGGATTGCAACACAGCAACGCAACAAAAATTACCAAAAGCCAAATCGTAACAGTTCCAATGAAATTCCTGGGGATGGGTCTCAATTAGAGGCCCTGCGCCGCCTCCGTAAACTGGGAGCATAAATGCCTTTGTTACATCAACATGCAATACTGTCTAGAATTTCGGTTTTTGCACCGTTAAACCTCCATTCGCGCCTGTAACACAGAATTAACATTCCTCTCACCCGCCATTAAGCCCGTGCCGATAGTGTGCCAGTGCCCGGAAGTGTCCAAGCAGCGCGTGATTTCCCGAAAGTGAATTTTGATCGCGGTCGCGCCACCGAAGACTCTGCCGAGGTAGTCGGAAAAAGCCATTCCCTGGTGGGGGCCGGTCAGCTTGGCACTGACCAATTTGGCTGAAAGCGTTCGCTTCGGACGAAGGCGAGTCGCAGGATTTTATTTTCAGGAGGAAATGGAATGCGAGTATTCGCAGCAGTGTTGCTGGGCATAAGTCTTATGGCGTCGCCGCTTCTGGCGCGTAACGCCAATGAGACCGGGAAGGAAGACACTCCCGCGGCGGCAACCAGCGCCTCGGCGGTGCCAGATAAACCGACGCCAGTGAAGCCGGAAGCCTCGGCCATTGAGAGCGAAGTGCAGGATCTACGCGCTCTCGTCGAGGAGCAGCGGGCCGAACTGGAGGCGCAACGCGCTGCGCTGAAGGCGGAACAACTGAAGATGGAAGCGATGGAAAAGAAAATGGGGGTAACCGAGCCACCCGCTGCGGTCGTAGCAGAGCCGGAACCGGCGAGTTCGCCCGCCATCACTTCGACGGCGGCGATCTCTTCCGCGTCATCCTCCGCCGCGGCTCTCGGCGCTCCGGTGGCCAAGGCGAGCTCGTTGATGTCGCCGCAAAAGCCCGAAGAATCGCCGCTGTTTTTCAAGATTGGCGGCGCGGAATTTTACCCGCTCGGCTTCATGGATTTGACGGGCATCTACCGCTCGACCAACCTGGGCGGAATCGGCACCAGTTTCGGATCGATTCCGTACAACAATACGTTCCCGGGCCGGCTCAGCGAGCTGCGGTTCTCTGCGCAGAACTCGCGCATCGGTTTGCGGACCCAGGCCAAGTTTGGCGAAGCCTCCGTGACCGGTTACCTCGAGGCTGACTTCCTCGGCTATCAACCAGCCAATGCCAATGACACCAGCAACAGCAACTCGCTGCGTATGCGCCTCTACTGGGTGGACTACCGGCGCGGCATGTGGGAAGTCTTCGGCGGACAAAGCTGGAGCTTCATGACCCCCAACCGCAACGGATTATCGGCGCTGCCTGGGGATCTCTTCTACGGGCAGGAAATGGACACGAACTACTTGCTGGGCCTCACCTGGGCTCGGCAGCCGGCGTTCCGCATCATTGCCCACCCGACCACGAGCTGGTCGCTCGGCGTTTCGATCGAAAATCCCGAGCAGACTCTGCCCAGCTCGGTGACCGAGCCGGCGAACCTGACTTCCACGGCCAACAACTTCCAGGAGTTTGACAGCAACAGCGGCAACACCAGCAGCGCCACCGGCGTAAACAACCCCAATACGCCCAACCTGGCGCCAGACGTGATCGTCAAGACAGCGTTTGACTTTGTGCCGGGCGGGCATCACGTACACTTTGATTTCGCCGGACTGTTCCGGACCTTCAAGGCCATTAACCTGGTGCAGTCCACGATTTCCGGCTCGACGGTGACGGCTGCGGGCACGGTCACCAACACAATTCATGGCGGTGGCGGGGAAGTCGGAATGAACGTGGAACTCTTCAAGAACTTCCGCGTCATCGGCACCGGCTACTGGAGCTCCGGCGGCGGGCGTTACATCGCCAGCACCGGCGGTCCGGACTTTATCATCCGTCCTGATGGGACGCTCTCCGGGGTCCATTCGGGATCGGCGATCGGCGGGTTCGAGTACCAGGTGCGGCCGAACTCCATGATCTACGGGTATTACAGCGGCGCGTACTTCGGGAAGAATTTCAGCGCGGTGACCGCGGGAACTCCGCCGGTGACAACATTCTCCGGGTACGGTCAGCCGGGCTCGGCGAGCTCCGCTAACCGGTATCTGTATGAGCCGACCTTTGGCGTCGTGCAGACTATGTGGCGCAATCCGGCGTATGGCGACCTGAAGATCATCACGCAATACTCGTACGTGTCGCGTACGCCGTGGGTGGTGGCCGCAGGCCAACCCTCGACTGCGCACACCAGCATGGTGTACGTGGACCTGCGCTACGATCTGCCCTAGTTCGGGTTGATCCGGGTGCTAAAGACGGGAAAAGGCAGCGCTGTTGCCAAGCGCTGCCTTTTTTTTCAGGAATGGCTTCTCGCGGTCTAGCCGTGCGGCGCTTGGCTTTCGGACACTCATTTTGTCATTGTGAGCGAAGCGAAGAATCTCTCTGGGGTTTTGCCTGCGCGTAAATCGAAGAGAGATCCTTCGTTTCACTCAGGATGACAGCGGAAGAGCACTTTGTCCGGAAATGGCGGAGCCCCTTCTACTCGGAGGCGTCCGGATCGTAATTCAGGTTGGGCGCCAGCCAGCGTTCCACGATGCGCAAATCGAGCCCTTTGCGGCGGCTGTAATCCTCCACCTGGTCGCGGCCGATTTTCCCCACGGCAAAATATTTCGATTCGGGATGCGAGAAGTAGAATCCGCTGACCGATGCCGCGGGCAGCATGGCGAAATTTTCAGTCAGCGTGATGCCGGTGTTTGTTTCCGCGCACAGCAGATCGAACAGCGGCCGCTTCTCGGTGTGATCGGGCAGCGCGGGATATCCTGGCGCCGGGCGAATGCCGCGGTACCGTTCATGAACGAGATCGTCATGGCTGAGACTCTCGTCCTTGCCATATCCCCATTCGATGCGCGCGCGCTGGTGCGTAAGTTCGGCGAGCGCTTCGGCAAGGCGGTCGGCGAGCGCCTTGGCCATCAGGGCGTTGTAGTCGTCATTGTCCTTCTCAAATTTTGCGACCAGCGGTTCGATGCGCAATCCTGCGGTGACCGCAAACAGGCCGAGATAGTCCATGCGGCCGCTTTCCCGCGGAGCAACGAAATCCGCCACGGCATAGCTGGGTTCCTGGTTGGCTCTTGCCAGTTGCTGGCGCAGCGTGTGGAACGTCGTCAGCAGATGGCGCGACTCGTCGGCATAGACTTCGATATCATCCTGCACGCTATTGGCGGGAAAGAACGCCATCACGGCGCGCGCTTCCAGCAATTTTTCGCGCACGATGCAGCCGAGCAGTTTCTGCCCGTCGTCAAATAATTCCCTGGCCTTGGGGCCCACGCCTTCCTGCTCGAAAATCTTCGGATAGATCCCGCGCAGCTCCCAGGCGTGGAAGAACGGAGTCCAGTCGATGTAGGGAACAATTTCCTCCAGCGGCACCGGATTGTAGACTCGCGTTCCGAGGAACGAAGGCCGCGGCGGCTCGTACGCGGACCAATCGTAGACGGGTTTTTTATTCCGCGCTTCCGCGAACGGCAAGAGAGGCTGCGCTTTCCGCGAGGAATGTTTTTCCCGGGAGCGTTCCTGTTCCTTGCTGTTTTCTTCCGTGAAATGATCCCTCATCTCGGCGCTGAGCAAGCTCCCCACCACGCCGACGGCGCGGGAGGCGTCTTGCACGTGTATCACCGGCTGGTGGTAGGAGGGCGCGATTTTCACGGCCGTGTGCGTGCGGCTGGTGGTGGCGCCGCCGATCAGCAGCGGCACGCTGAATCCCTCGCGCTCCATTTCCTTCGCCACGTGGGTCATTTCCTCAAGCGAAGGCGTGATCAATCCGCTCAGCCCGATCAACTGCGCGCCCGATTCTCGGGCGGTTTTCAGAATTTTGTCGGCCGGCACCATCACGCCGAGATCGATCACTTCGTAGTTGTTGCAACCGAGCACCACGCCCACGATATTTTTGCCGATGTCGTGAACGTCGCCCTTTACGGTGGCCATTACGATGCGGCCCTTGACGGACACGCCGCCCGCTTGCTTTTCCGCTTCCAGATACGGCTGCAGATAGGCGACGGCTTTTTTCATTACCCGCGCGCTCTTCACCACCTGCGGCAGGAACATGCGCCCCGAACCGAATAAATCTCCCACCACATTCATCGCGCTCATCAGCGGGCCTTCGATCACTGCCAGCGGCTTGCCGTATTTTTGCCGCGCTTCTTCGGTGTCCTCCTCGATGTAGTCGGTCACGCCCTTGACCAGCGCGTGCGTCAGGCGCTCCTCGAGCGTGCCGCTGCGCCAGGAGTCCTCTTCCACCGCGCCTTTTTCCTTGGCTTTTACCGTTTCGGTGAAGGCCAGCAAACGCTCGGTCGCGTCGGGACGCCGGTTGAGCAGCACATCCTCGACCAGCGTCAGCAAATCTTTCGGAATTTCCTCGTACACCGCCAGCTGGCCGGCGTTCACGATGGCCATGTCCAGGCCGGCCTGAATCGCGCGGTACAAAAAGGCAGAGTGCATTGCCTCGCGCACCACGTTCTGGCCGCGGAAGGAAAACGAAATGTTGCTGACGCCGCCGCTCACTTTTGCGTAGTGTAGCCGGGCCTTGATCTGGCGCGTGGCTTCGATGAAATCGACGGCGTAATTGTTGTGCTCTTCGATGCCGGTGGCCACCGTCAGAATGTTCGGATCGAAAATGATATCTTCCGGAGGCACGCCGGCGTCCTGCGTCAGAATCCGGTAGGCCCGCTCGCAAACTTGCATTTTTCGCGCCAGCGAATCCGCCTGGCCTTTTTCATCGAAGGCCATCACCACCATGGCGGCGCCATACCGCCGCACCAGGCGCGCCCGTTCGCGAAACGCCTCTTCGCCTTCCTTCAGGCTGATGGAATTCACAATGCCGCGGCCCTGAATGCACTTCAGGCCGGCCTCGATAATTTTCCAGTTGGAACTATCAATCATGATCGGCACGCGAGCGATGTCCGGCTCCGCGGCGACGTGATGCAGGAATGTGGTCATGGCCTGCTCGGAATCGAGCATGGCTTCGTCCATGTTGATGTCGATGATCTGCGCGCCGTTTTCCACCTGCTGGCGCGCCACAGAGAGCGCCGCTTCCAGTTCTCCGGCCAGGATCAGCTTGGAAAATTTGGGTGAGCCGGTGACGTTCGTGCGCTCACCGATGTTGATGAAGCGCGAATCCGGCCGCAGCACCAGCGGCTCGAGGCCGCTGAACCGCGTGTAGCGCTCCGGCTTCGAGAGCACATGCGGCTTCAGGCCGCGCACGGCTTCGGCAATGGCTTTTATGTGCGCGGGTGTGGTGCCGCAGCAGCCGCCGGCGATGTTCAGCCAGCCATTGGAGGCGAAGTCGCGCAAGTCCGCGGACATCGTTTCGGGCGTCTCGTCGAACCCGCCAAAGGCGTTGGGCAGCCCGGCATTGGGGTGGCAGCTGATGTGGACGGGCGCGAGATGCGAGAGCTCCTCGACATAGGGACGCATCTGCTTCGCGCCGAGCGCGCAGTTGATGCCCACGCTCAGCAAATCCATGTGCGAAACGGAAATCCAGAACGCTTCCACCGTTTGCCCGGATAGCGTGCGCCCGCTCTGATCGGTAATGGTCACGGAGACCATCACCGGCACGCGCCGTCCAGTGGCCTCGAACTGTTCGTCATTCCATTGGCTGATGGCGAAGAGCGCGGCCTTGGCGTTCAGCGTATCGAAGATCGTTTCCAGGAGCAGCAGGTCGGCGCCGCCTTCGACCAGGCCGCGCGCCTGCTCGTAGTACACCTCGCGCAATTTGTCGAAGGTGACCCCTCGCGAGGCGGGGCTATTCACGTCCTGGGACATGGATGCGGTGCGATTGGTGGGCCCCATCGATCCGGCCACCAGGCGGAACTGGTCGGGGTGGGCGGCTTCGAACTCGTCCGCCACTTGCCGGGCGATTTTCGCGCCCGCGACGTTCATGGCATGAACGTGCCCTTCGAGGCCATAGTCGAGCGCGGAAATTCCGTTGGCGTTAAACGTATTGGTCTTGATGATGTCCGCGCCGGCCTCCAGGTAGGCGCGCTGCACGGCTTGCACGATTTCCGGCTGGGTGATGTTCAAAATGTCAAAATTGCCGCGCAGATCGCGCGGGTGCGCCAGGAACTGCGATCCGCGAAACTTGGCCTCATCCAATTGCTCCGCCTGGATCATGGTGCCCATGGCGCCATCCAGAATGACGATCCTCTCCTGGAGGAGGCTCTTCAGCGCGGCGATTCGTATATCTCTGCGATCCAACGTGGTCTCCCGTATGCCGACGGACTCGAACGCCGGAGGGCAGCCCCTTTGAGAGCCGCGCTCCCATCAAAACACTTCCTCAATCTCTCTGTATTTTACCGGAGAGAGCTTCGCGGCCGTACTTCCATTGTCACACCGCGACCTCAACCCGGCAAATTGGGCTTCCGGATTGACGCTGGGCTGGGGATAACGGTAAGGTTTCTGTGTGAGGTCTCGAACGTCCATCTTCGTCGCCACTGTGGTTCTGGCGATCTGTTTTGGCGGCCAGCTGGCCGAGATGTTCGACCAATGGGATCATACCGTGCAGACAGGGGACGATACCGAATATACTTTCGTCGTCCTGGCCCTTTGCGTAGGTGCGGCCTATTCGCTGAAATGGATGAGCCCCGCCGACGGTGGGATGGACTCTTCGCCAAAGATTGATTTCTATCTGCGTTCCCCTCTCTTCCATCCGGGCTTAGCCCGGCACTCCTCGATCGCTCCACTCGCCGCAAGCCCTCCATCCTCCGCGCTGCGCATCTAGAGCTTCCAGCCTTCCCCAGAGAAATAGCACACTCGGTGTGCGTGTGCCGTTTTGCGATTGTTGAGAAACCTCGGGGCGCAAAACAAACCCGGCCGTTCAGCCCAGGCGTTGGACGAAAAGCGCCGGCGCGATTCGGATTGTCCACACCACCAATGTCCCAGCGTCGAGGAGGTCCGATGATTCAATATGCGCGTTCGTCCAGACATCGAAAGGGAACATTTTTCATCGCTGCTGTGATCGTGACGTTCCTGCTTCCTTGCCGGGCGAGCGCTCAGGGATCGAGAGTTGCCGCGGCCCTGGACGGAACGGTAAAGGATCGCAGCGGCGCAGTGGTTGCGGGGGCGGCGGTGGTCTTGCGCGATCCGTCTACAAATCAGCAACGCACAGTGGTGACCGACGCCGAAGGTTCGTTTCACGCCGAGGCGCTGCCGGTCGGTTCGTATGAAGTTCACGTCGATCAGGCCGGATTCGCGCCCTACCGCCAGGCGGAAATCGAACTGTCCGTGGGACAAACCACCCACCTCGCCATCGTTCTGTTTCCTGCGTCGTATTCCGAAAAAATTACCGTGAATGCCCAGCCGGATATGCTGGACACCGCTCAGACGTCCGTGGTGTATTCCGTGGACGGCGAGCGCATCGAGGAATTGCCGGTGCGAAGTCGAAACTCTCTGGACTTCGTGTTGCTGGCTCCCGGAGTTTTGCCGGCGCCGGCGTCACCGCCGGCCAGCGGCGCGACCCCGCTTGCCGGCAGCGGATTTTCGTTCGGCGGCCTGCGCCCGCGGAGCAACAGCATCTCGATCGACGGGCTCGACAATAACGACGAGTACGCCGGATCGAGCCGCACCGAACTCTCCCCGGAAATCGTGCAGGAATTTCAGGTGGTCAACAACGGGCTCTCGGCGGAGTCGGGCGGCGCCAGCGGAGGATCGATCAATGTAATCACGCGTTCCGGCACGAATGATATTCATGGCGACGCGTTTGTATTTGTCCAGGACGCTGCCCTGAACGCGCGCGACCCCTTTGAGAACGAACCCGGCAAACCATCCTTCCGGAGGTATCGCGAAGGCCTGGCGATCGGCGGTCCTGCCAGGAAGGACAAGACTTTTTACTATGCGGCCGTCGAGCAGGAACACAATCGCGGGCAGAGCGGATCGGAATTCGATCCCGCCGCCGCGGCGGCGATTAATTCGCTTCTTGCCGCGGGCGCTTTCCCCGGACTGGCGACTCGTCGAATCACCACGGATTTCTTTCCGATTTCACGCGCGGAAACGGAAGCGGCTGGCCGCTTCGATCAGCGATTGACTGAACATACCTCTCTGATGCTGCGCTACGCCTTCACCAACAATCGGGAAGCCAGCGACGCGTTTCACGCCGGCGGCCTGGAAGACGTCAGCGCGCGCGGCAGCAGTTTCATCGCCGACAATTCGCTCTCCGGATCGCTTACCACCGTCTACGGTTCGAGCGGCGTTGGTGATTTGCGCTTCCAGGCCGCCACGCGGCGCGCAACTCTGCGCACAAATGATTCGGCCGGACCCGAAATTGACATCGCCGGAGTCGTGGACTTCGGGCGTCCCTACGCCGGACCGGGCGAGCGCCGCGAAAACCATTATCAGGTCACATACACCTACACTCGCACCAGGGGAAAACACACCTGGAAAGCCGGAGGCGCGATCAGCCGCATCAGCTTGCGCGCCACGTCTGGTGACGGCTTTGGCGGCGCCTATCTCTTCAATACGCTTCAGGATTTTGCGGCCGCGCGTCCCGACGAATTCCGCCAGTCCTTTGGCGGCGCGACCGTGGCCTTTCCGGTAACCGTCGCTGGCGCGTTCCTCCAGGATCACTGGTCGCTCGCGTCCCGGCTCACGGTGGACCTCGGCGTTCGCTATGACTTTGAGCGCTTGCCGGGAGAGTTCAAGCAGGACGCCGATAATTTCAGCCCTCGGATCGGGTTGGCCTGGAGCCCGTCTTCGCGCTGGGTGTTCCGCGCGGGCTACGGAATTTTCTATGACCGCTATGTCCTCGCCAATTTGAGCCGCGCCATTGAAAAGAACGGCGTCCAGGCATTTGAGCAGGTGGCGTACGGAGACACCGCGGCGAATCTTTTTGTGGCGGCACAAGGCGGCTCGCTCGCTGCGGCGTCACCGGGAATCCCGCCCTCCATCTTTCGCAGCGACCCGCGCATGGCTACTCCTTACAGCCAGCAGGCCAGCGCGGGAGCTGAATATTCGCTGGCCAAAAATCTTTCCATTCGCGCGGACTACACGTTTGTCCGCGGCACGAAGCTGGCCCGGACCGTGAACGTGAACCTAACGTCGCCGATAATTCTTACAATGGCCAACGCCGCAGCTCTCGGCGTCGCGAATCCCACTCCTCAACAGATCGGGCGAGACGTTTTTTCGCCGGGTAGGCTCAATCCGCGATTCAAGGACATCTCTCAGATTGAGAATTCGGCGAGTTCCAGATACAGCGGCGTGTCCTTCACCCTGAACAGGCGCATGAATGACGAACTGGCCTTCTCAGCAAGTTACACGATTTCCAAAACGATGGACGATGCCTCCGATTACGACGAGCAGCCGCAAAATCCATACGCCCTGGCCGGAGAGTACGCTTTGTCGCGCCAGAACCAACTGCAGCGTTTTGTGTTCAACGCCCTCTGGGAACTGCCGATCGGCGACGATGAGGACAAGCCTGCGGATCCCAACGCCCATCCGGGATTGCTGGTCAAGACATTCCGCCACATTGAGGTGGCGCCGATTCTCTCCGCGGGAAGCGGCCAACCGGTGAATCCTCTGACCGGCCTCGATAGCAACCGGAGCGGCGCTTTTCCACTATCCTCGCGGCCTCTCGATCTGGGGCGAAACTCGCTGCGAAATCCCGGCACGATCAACATGGATTTCCGCGTCTTGAAATACTTTCCGTTCGGCGGGTCGCGCCACTTGGACGTGGTCGCGGAGTTCTTCAATTTGTTCAATCACGCGAATGTCTTGCAGATCAACCCCGTGTTCGGCTCGGGGGAAACGCCAATCTCCGGGTACGGCGCGCCCATCGAAGGGCTGGCCGCGCGGCAGGTCGAATTTTCGCTCGATTTTGAATTTTAGGCAGCATGCTTTCAATCGGTGGTGCTGAAACTACTGAAGGCCGACAAAACCTCCCACAGCGGGTAAAGAATTCCCGGTCTAGTACTACAGCAAACCCCCGACTGCAAAAGCATAAATCCCGCGCTAAGGTCCTGAATGAAGCTGGTTTACTTGCCGCTTCGATTCGCGTTGCGAATGGCAGCGCGCGTGCTACTTAAGGAAATGTGCAAGGAGAAAGTTTCTGAATTCTCCCGTGCGTGGGGGATGAGCGGGCCGGTCCCATTTCTTAAATTTTTATCGGCTGGCCCGCTCCGAAGTTTTTACAACGCGGCTCGCGCAAAAATAGGCCGCGTTGAATTTTGGAGTCGTCATGGGAACGAACTGGCGAATACACGAACGATACAATGAGCGGCGCGATCACCGCGCGCCAGCTGCCGGTTCGATTTCATGGACAGGCTCCACGCCGTCTTCTAAGTCACCCGCGAACACCACCTCGACGTCCTCCTCAACTTCCGCGACGACATCGGAGGGGCACTTGCCCCTTCTGGATTGACGGCGTGGGACCTCATTCACCGTGCGGGGCCGGCTCCTAACGAGCGGGTCCCGCGGCCTTCCTCCCGTGGGGCATACTTCAGCTTGCCCGCTTTTTCGTAAGATTTCTCTCTCACACGTAAGAGCTTGAGATTTTTCCCGATAAAGGGAGAGGTTGCTGTGGAGCCACAACTCCGCCACACAATGGTTTTCGGTATTGTTTCGGAAGGCCACAGGCTGAAGCCTGTGCCACTAAAGCGTCAGATCGATCAGCAGCAGGATCTGCCCGATAAAGAGCAGCGCTGCGGCGCTAATCAGCGCTATCGCTCCGTGCGGGCGCCGCGGCTTCACGCGGCGGTAGACCGGATCGGACAGGTGCGGGTCGCGTCCGGAAACCTCGCCGCGCCAGATTTCCAGCAGTTCACGCAACCAAACCATTGCCTGGGTGCGGTAGGTCCATAGCAGGCCAAGGCCCAGAAGGGCCAGAGTCTCGCCAAACGCGCCAAGCATGCCGATATGACTCATCAAAATCGTGCGCTCCGGGCAAATCGCCAGATCAGAAAACCGCGAGGCGCTACTGGTCCTCGTGAATCGTTTTCAATCGAATGATCTCAAACTCTTTGACGCCCGCGGGCGTCTGCACTTTCACTTCATCCCCGACGTTTTTTCCGAGCAGCGCCTTGCCGATCGGTGAGGTCGTGGAGATTAATCCCTGCGCGACGTCCGCTTCTTCGGTGCTGACCAGCTTATATTCGATCTCGATATCCTTCTTCACGTCCAGCACCCACACGCGTGAGCCGTACCCCGTGCGGTCGGCGGGAATGTTATTCAGGTTCAGCATTCCGATATCGCCCAGGCGCTTTTTCAGCTGCCCGAGCCGCGCCGAGACATAACCTTGCCGCTCTTTGGCGTACTTGTATTCCGCGTTTTCTGACAGGTCCCCGTGCGCGCGAGCCTTCATCAACTCCTTCGGCAGCTCGACGTTCATTTCGTGTTCGAGGGCCGTAATTTCATCCTGCAACTTCTTTTTTACGTTTGATAGCGCGTCCGTCATGGCTCTTTTTCTGCGATCTGAATTTGTGGGGCGCTCCCCGGGAGGAGGCACTTTCAACAATCCCGCTTCGCGGCGGTTCTGTGAACATCGAACCCGAAGCGGGACGTGCCGGATAAAGGAGCAGCCAGTCCCCAGGTCTTCGCAAGTCGCGGCTCGCACCGGAGAACACTCGGTGTACCCGTGCCGCCGCGAAACTGAGATTCTCTCAGATGACGTGGCGGGAAGTCCAGCGCAGCCCTGCACGGGCGGCGAACGGCGGAACTCCCGATCGCGGCACCCTTTGCGCCGCCATCGGGCGTACAATCGGTTTCCGGAACCATACTTCGTCAGACGTCGGCACAGGCTTGATGGACTTGGCGCGCCGTAAACCCGCGGATCGCGCCGCATTCCGGCATGATTCCGTTGGGCCCTTTGCGGAAGGAGGGTGACCATGAAGGCAGTAAAACGATTTCCTCATGCTCTTACAACCATCCTGAGCGGCGCGGCCATTCTCATGGTCGTAGCCGCCCTGCTGTATGACGCTCACTCGCTCGGATTCACTGCCGACGCGTCCGGCGCGGGGCCTGCAAGCCCGAAAGTCGAGTGGATTCCCTTTCAGGATCCGATGGAAAAAGCGTTTACGGTGGACGTCCCGCAAGGATGGACGGTGAAAGGCGGCCTCTTTCGCCTGGGATATTCCGACCAGCGTCCCATGGTGGACATGGTTTCTCCGGATGGCACCGTGAATATCCGTTTCGGCGACGTATCGATTCCCTCGTACACCGTTCCGCAGCAATTTCACGAACGCGAGGGCGAAGTGTACGACCTCGGCGCGCAAATTCAGATGGTCGTGGAGCGGTACCGGACCGGCCCGGAATTCGCCGTTCTGTATTCGCAGGCGCGCTTTGCAAAGACTTGCCGCAATCCGCAGGCGGATTTGCAGGATTCGGATTTTACAGTGAAGGATTACCTAGCTGCAGATTCAACCGTGACGCAGACCTCGTCGGGGCAAACCGCGTTTCGCTGTGATAGCGGCGCGGCGGCCCGCGTGGCGTATGCATACACCCGGACAACTCTCGCCGGAAAAATCTGGCAGGTTCCCACGGTCGTGAGTTTCCTTGCGCCACCCGATCAGGTCTCCAACGTTCACGACATTGTGAATCACTGCGTGCAATCCTTTCACGTAAACCCGCAGTGGCTGGAATACCAGAAGCAGTTGGACGCCGAAGGCCTGCAATACCAGCGCATCCGCCAGCAGGGACGCATCACTGAACTGCAAAATCAGGTGCAGCAGTTCACCGCAAAAATGCAGGCCATGCAGAATCAGGTGAACGCATTCGAGCGCCGCCAGAATGCCCAGGCCGCACAAGTGGAGGGCTTCACCAATGCTTTGATCGGCATCACGCCCACCACGGACCCGCTGACCGGCGAAAATCGCCAGGTTTGGACCGGGCCAAAGAGCAACTACTGGGTGAACGGCCTCGGGCAAGTCGTGAATTCCACTTCCGCGCCCGCCCCGGGCTGGAGACAGTTGCAGACCAATTGATCCGCCGATTCAGAGCGCATGTCAGCGGAATTCAGCGGGACGCACCCGAACGCAGTCCAAATCTCTCTCTCTCATTTTTCATGTACATTAGTTGAGGCGTCTCTCGAATCTTGCCTGAACTCGGTCTGCGCTGGGGCTGCTTCCGGGGCGTGATCAGCCGCCAAGGGCAGAAATGAGAACTGGACGCCGCGCCGACTACATGGCCACCGCAATTCAGGAAACAAACCGCACCGGCATGAACCGGATTATTGCCGCCACCTGCTTTGGTTTCGTGGTGACGCAGCTGGACGTGACCATCGTCAACGTGGCGCTTCCGCACATCGCCACGGATCTCTCTGTTCATGTGGCGGGATTGCAGTGGGTGGTCGACGCGTACACGCTGCCCTTCGCCGTGCTGATGCTTTCCGCGGGAGTTCTGGGTGATCGCTTCGGTTCGCGCCACGCCTATCTCGCGGGCCTGGCGATTTTTGGCCTCGCTTCGCTGGCTTGCGGCCTGGCGCCCAATGTGGCCACGTTGATCGCCGCCCGCGCCGCGCAAGGCGTCGCCGCGGCCCTGCTGATTCCCAGTTCGCTCGCGCTGCTCAACCAGGGGGCCGCCAGCGATCACGGCTTGCGGGCCCGCTCGGTGGGCCTGTGGACCGCTGCCGGCAGCGTGGCTATCGCAGCAGGACCCGTTGCCGGCGGCCTGCTGATCGCCGGCATGGGATGGCGCAGCATTTTTCTGATCAACATTCCGCTGTGCGCAATCGGCATTTGGCTGACGGTCCGCGCGGTTCCCCCCGATGTACATGTTCGTACCGCCGCACATCATCTCGATCCGTTCGGCCAGGCCTTCGCGATTGTCGCGCTCACCGGCCTGACTTGCTCGGTGATCGAATTTCGTCCGTTGGGATGGAGCCATCCGCTGGTGATCGCAGGTACTGCCCTCGCGATCCTGGCGGGAATCGCGTTTTACTTCGCGGAAACGAAGTCGAGCGAGCCGATGCTTCCGCTCGGACTTTTCCACCTGCCGAATTTCAGCCCCGCGGTGGTTTTCGGAACGATCATGAATCTCACTTTTTATGGAATGATTTTTGTCCTCAGCCTGTATCTCCAGCAAGCCCGCGGATACTCGGCGGTCGGCACGGGCCTCGCCTATTTGCCGATGATGATCACATTCATTTTTTCCAATCTGGCCAGTGGCATGGTGGGTTCGCGCACCGGACCGCGCGTGCCGATGATCTGGGGCGCCGCGGTGATGCTGGCCGGATTCGCGATGCTTTCGCTGCTGGGGCCCGCGACTCCCTACCTCGCGATGGTCCTGCCGTTCGTGGTAATTCCCGCGGGAATGGGCTTCGCCGTCCCGGCCATGACCGCCACGATTCTCTCCAGCGTCGATCGCAGCCGCTCCGGAACCGCCTCCGCGGTCCTCAATGCCGCGCGGCAGACCGGCGGCGCCATTGGCGTGGCGTTTTTTGGCGCGTTGGTCGGCGACACCCCGGCGCAAATTGTGCGGGGGCTGGAAATGGCTTCGCTCGTGTCGGTAGGACTGATCTTCGTTGCTACGATCGTGGCGTGGAAACGCATTCGCCGGAATATCGACACGTCCGGACTCAACGAGCGGGTTGAATTTCAGATGGAGTAGCCGGCTGAAGTTGCGAAGAATGCATGGAAATGGATTTTCAGAAACAGCGAAAACTGGCGGAGAGGCGGGGATTCGAACCCCGGTCACCCTTTTGGGGTGAAACTGATTAGCAGTCAGCCCTGTTCGGCCACTCCAGCACCTCTCCGCGGAATCGTTGGCCGAATATGCAGTCTGGCGACTGCGCTGATCGCAGCAAAGTATAGCATTGAGCGCGCCGCCGAGCCTATTTGCTAGTCGCCGGTGTGTTCTCGCATCCGCACCGATTTACGGCCTCGAACGGAAGGAGAGAAAGTCAGCAGTTGAATCTAATGAAGTACAGAAGGCCGCGCCCCTCGTGGAGAATGTGATTGTTGTCCACCGATCGACGGAACTCAGGCTCGCTAGTCGACCAGAACAAGGACCATGTCCGAATAATTGAACTGCACGGAAGTGAACATCCCTAAAATGTCGGCTCCCAGAACTCCCCCTGCTCCATGTGGAAAATTGAAATCACCGACTAGCGCCGGCAACTGGATTTCGCGGCCGTCAAGTTTCCAACCAACGTCGACCGCGATGGCATGGCTACTACCGAGCAAAGTTTGGACCGTCTCCAATGAACGCAAGCTCCATCCTGGGGGCAAGTACTTCCGAGCCAGAGTCGTACGGGAAGCCCCTGTATCAACAATCAGAAGTGCGGTTTGATCCTGAATGTTTAAAGAAACCAAGACCAAACCATCTTGTACATGTATCGGCAGGCGGTGGACGTGGGATAGCCTGTCCGCCAGGTGGTTTTCTTCCGCGGCTCTCGTCTCATCCCTTGGAACACCGTAACCGTGTTTGTACATATAGCCAAGACCCCGGCACCCACCGCTATCTCCGTTGCGGCAACCCCGTTCAAACATCTCTGCCGCCAGCTTGTCGTCTTTTTGCAACACGGCTTTCCAATACATGATTCCGAGGTTTGTGCAGCCCAGCCCGTTCCCATTGTCGCAGCCACGCCGATAATATTCCGCCGCGATTGAATGGTTCAACTTGACGCCCAGTGCGTTGTTGTACATGAATCCAAGATTCGTGCAGGCCTTTGCGAAGTCGACGCAAGCTCTCTTGTAGGCGGATGCAGCTTGTGCAAATTGGCCTTTCTTGTAGAGTGCGACACCCTCGTTGTAAATCGTATCCATCCAGACATACTTCCCAGGCTTGTCACCAAGAACCGGTTCGGAGTTCGGTGCAGAAAAAAGGAAGCTGTCGAGTCCTAAGTCAGCCATGTAGGTGTTGCTTGTGTCCTGCGGGAAACACGTGGTTTGAAACACGAACAATACAATTACTGCGCTTAGGATCCGATGGAGTCTGATATAGAGGAGCATCGCGCGTACCCGGCAGATCGGAACGACGTGCCTTCCGAACAACGGTCCATCCGACGTTTGGGCTCTCAGCGGAGTGGGGCACCGCGCTTAACCGATCTTTCGTGAAGCAGGGTCCGGGGGCCGGTTCATTCGGAATGCGATCGGTAAATGCGGAGCGGAATCCCGCTCAGTGCCTCAGATATTCCTCTGCTATACCAAATTGCTAACAGAAATCAAGATTTATGTGTTTGCATAAGGCCTGGCCCTTCTAGCGGACTCATTGACACCAGGGAATTCCTTCGCGGCACCCAATCAAAACTTCCGCCGCAAATAAAGCGTATGATGTTGAAACCCCGCAGATTCGGCGGAACTCTCATTTGTAGGAAGCTTCCTGTGCTGCTCGCTGTCGTCAGCGCCCGCTTCCGTTAGGAGGAAACATGTATGTAATTACGGGAGCTACCGGACATACCGGAGCCATCGCGGCGGAAAGGCTGCTGGCGGGCGGCGCAAAGGTGCGCGTAATCGGGCGCGACGCCAAGCGCCTCGAGCGGCTGACGCAGAAACGCGCTGAGGCCGTGGTTGCCGACATGAACGACTCGGCGGCGCTGGAAAAGGCCTTTGCCGGAACGCGCGGCGTATATGCCGTAATTCCGCCTAATGTCTCGGCGGCGGATGTGCGCGCGTATCAGGAGCGAATCACCGACTCGCTGGCAACGGCAGTGCGCAACAGCGGCGTTTCGTACGTGGTGGCGCTCAGCAGCACCGGAGCCGACAAGACGTCCGGCACGGGCCCGGTCGTGGGCTTGCACAACCTCGAGCAGAAGCTCGGGGCGATTCCCGGCATCAACCTGCTGTCGCTGCGGGCCGGCTATTTTATGGAGAATTTGCTGCCCCAGATCGGTGTGATCCAGTCCATGGGCTTTATTGCCGGCCCCATTCGCGCGGACGTGCCGCTGCCGATGATTGCAACCCATGATATCGGGGAGGCCGCCGCCGAATCGCTGGCCAAGCTGGATTTTTCCGGGGTGCAAACGCGAGAACTGCTTGGCGCGCGGCACTTGCCGTACACCGAAGCCGCCCGGATCATCGGCGCGGGCATCGGCAAGCCGGACTTGTCTTACCGGCAAGTTCCGGCATCCGTCCTCAAGCCGGCGTTGATGCAAATGGGCATGTCCGCCAACATGGTGGACCTGATGCTGGAAATGTGCGACGGGCTGAATACCGGCCACATGAAGTCCCAGGAGCCGCGCTCGCCACGCAACACCACGGCGACGACGCTGGAGACGTTTGTCGCTGAAGTATTCGCTCCCGCGTATCGCGGAAAAGCGGCCGGGGCGTAGCCTGGAAGATCTAGGTAGTTGCCGTTCGGGGTTGCGCGACGCGCGATCCGCGCCGGTAGGCGCACACGTACACGGTCGGCATTCTGGTCAGGTCGCTAGGCTGGGATGTTTCGCGTACCCCTGATTTACTTGGCAGCGGCTGCGGCTACTTTTGCGGCCGCGGTGGCGCCGGCTTTCTTGCTGCGACGGCGAGGCTTCGTGGGCCGTTCGGGCGCTTCGCCCACCAGCTCCATGGCCATCAGCCCGGTGACGAACTTCTTCAGGCCAACGCTGTCAAAATCGATCGTGGTGCGCTCGCCATCGGATTCCGCCACGATTCCGTACCCGTACTGCTCGTGCTTGATGCACTGCCCTTCGGAAAGAACCTGCACACTGCCTCCTTGTTTGCTTCTGGCACCTGCGGAGCACTTGCTGCGAGGGAGCGAGTCCGTCCGGGGTTTAACCCGGACGGACCCACGTTTGTCAGACTAGAGGCCGGTAACGTTCTCCGCCTGCAGGCCTTTGGGGCCCTTGCGGACCTCGAATTCAACCGCTTGCCCTTCGTTGAGGGATTTGTATCCGTCCATTTGAATTGCGGAAAAATGGACGAATACGTCCTCGCCAGACTGGCGCTGGATGAATCCGTAGCCTTTGCTGGCATTGAACCACTTCACTGTTCCTTGTTCTTTCACTGCTACTACCTCGCTTTAAGCTATTTGCGCTTCTCGTACCGGAGCGACGCGCCTCGCAAGGCGGGGAGCGGGGCCACGACTGCCTCTAGCCCGTACAGACAAACGGCTGCAAGCGATTAGACTTGCAGCCCCGTTGAACGAGTTAAAAGGAATCACAAGAGCAACAAACGCAACCCCATTTTACCAAAAATGGGTATTTGTTGTCCAGACGCATCGTATTTCGGAGAGCGGCGGTGTTCCAGTCCTCTGGAACGTGGTAACACGCATTTTTATCAATAACTTACGCGAATGTGAAGTAGGTTTAACATCCCTGTTTGAGCCTTCACAAACGGCGCCGGTTTACCACGCTGCGGGCGAATGCGTAGCGGGGCCTCGCAGGTTCTGGCAATTGGGGTTACTCTTCTGGTGAGACGCCGCCCGCCTGGGAGGAGCTCGACTCAGCCATGCCTCGCCGGTCGTTGATCGATTATCTTCACGAATACCCGGAGCACGGCCGCGATCTCGCGTTTGTCCAGCGCTCAGGATATCGAACCTCCCGGTGGTCCTACCGCGAAGTCGCGGACCTTTCAGCTCAATGCGCCCGAGAGTTTGCGCGGCGGGAAATCGCGCCCGGAGACCGGGTCGTGCTGTGGGGACGCAACTCCGCGGAGTGGGTGGCCGCTTTTTTCGGCTGTATTCTGGCCGGCGTGGTGGCCGTGCCGATGGATCTGGGAGCGCCGGCGGAATTTGTTCTGCGGGTGGCGCAGCAGGTGGACGCCCGGCTGGTGCTGGCAGATCGTGACGATGTATTGATTCGCGAGCAGCGGCCCATTCTAATGCTCCCTTCGCTGCGAGAGGTCGTCGCTACGCTTCCCTGCGAACCGTATCCGTCCCCGGAGCTTCATCGCAACTCCATTGCGCAGATCATCTTCACCTCCGGGGCCACTTCCGATCCCAAGGGCGTGGTGATTTCGCACGGCAACATCCTCGCCAATCTGGAGCCGCTGGAAGCGGAGATGCAGCCTTACCTGAAATGGGAGCGCTTCGTTCATCCGGTCCGGTTTCTGGATCTGGTTCCTGTCAGTCACGTTTTCGGGCAGTTTATGGGCGTCTGGATTCCGCCGCTGCTTGGCGGCTGCGTTTACTTTCAGGATTCGCTCAATCCATCGGAAATCATTTCGACTATCCGGCGCGAGCGGGTGTCGGTGCTGGTCGCGGTGCCGCGCGTGCTGGAGGCCTTGCAGGGGAAGGTTGAGCGCGACCTGGAAGCGGCTGGAGAGCTGGAATCGTTTCGTGAGGATTTCCAGGAGGCGGAGAAAGACAAATTCTTGAGCCGGATGTGGCGATTTCGGAAAATTCACCGGCGGTTTGGCTGGAAATTCTGGGCGGTGATCTCGGGAGGCGCGACGCTGGCTCCTCAAGTCGAGCAGTTCTGGGGGCGCACCGGATTTGCGGCCATCCAGGGTTACGGGCTGACGGAGACGACTTCGCTGGTCAGCGTGAATCATCCGTTTCGCATAGGGCGCGGCTCGATCGGAAAAGTGTTGAAGGGCCGCGAAGTGAAACTCGACGCTAGCGGAGAAATCCTGGTGCGCGGCGAAAATATCTCCGCGGGATATTGGGAAGACCGGGACACGTTGGCCGTCGCCAAAAACGGCGAGGACGCGGGATGGCTCCATACCGGCGATCTCGGCGCTCTGGACGCTGGAGGGAACCTGTATTTCAAGGGGCGCAAAAAAAATGTGATCGTGACCGCCGCGGGGATGAACATTATTCCCGAAGATCTTGAAGCTCTATTGCGGCGCGAACCGGAGGTGAAGGATTGCGTCGTAGTGGGGCTCGAACGCGGAGGAAACGCCGAGCCTTGCGGCGTTTTGCTGCTGCGCGACGATTCGCGGGTGAAGCAGCCTCGCCACGCCGCGGGAATCGTTGCCCGCGTGAACGATTCCCTCGCGGACTATCAACGCATGCGCTCCTGGTTTTTGTGGCCGGAGGCAGATTTTCCGCGCACTTCCACCGGAAAGCCCAGGCTGCCCGAAATTCGCGCGGCCGTGGAGGCGCAATGGGGCGCCGGCGACGGTGCGGCGAGCTGGCCGGCGACCACCGGAGGAATCGGCGAGCTGATCGCCAAAATGCAGGGCGCCGAAAACGAAATCGGCACGAATGCGAATCTGGAAAGCGATCTGCATTTGAGTTCGCTCGATCGCGTGGAGCTGCTCGGAGCGCTGGAAGACCGCTACCAGGTGGATCTGAACGAAACGCGCTTCGCGGCGGTCCGCACGGTCGGCGAACTCGAATCGCTGGTGCGCGACGCTTCCCCGGTCAGAACGGAGTTTGTGTTTCCGGAATGGGCGCAGCGCTGGCCGGTGACGTGGATCCGTGCGCTGGTGTACTACCTGCTGGCCTGGCCTGCCACGCAGCTGATGGCCCACCCGCGCGTTGACGGTCGCGGGAATTTGCGTGGCGTCAAGGGCCCCGTCCTGGTGATCTCAAACCACGTGATCTATCTGGACGTCGGATTCGTTTTGGCGGCGCTGCCGATGCGCTTCCGGCATCGCTTGGCGGTAGCCATGGGCGGCGAGCGGCTTGAGGAAATGCGGCGGCCTCCGGCCGAGTGGCCTTTGGCTCGCCGCTGGCTGGAGCGGCTGAAATATTATCTGGTGGTCTCGCTGTTCAACGTGTTTCCGCTGCCCAAAAAATCCGGCTTTCGTGAAAGCTTCCGCTTCGCCGGGGATTTGGCCGACCGCGGCTGGAGCATCCTGGTATTTCCCGAGGGCGACCTGACGCCCGATGGAAAATTGCAGCCGTTCCGCGCCGGGGTTGGCCTTCTGGCCGGCAACCTGAAAATTCCCGTGGTGCCGCTGCGCATCGATGGCGCCTACGAAATACGCGAAGCGGGCAGTAAGTTCAATCGCCCGGGCCGCATTCAAGTGCACATCGGCACGCCCGTTAATTTTCCGGCGGAATCGGATCCGGAAGAAATCGCCAGAATTCTGGAACAAAGCGTCGCGCAGCTGGGAAATGTTCAGGGGAAAAGGGAGACCGCGAAGGCGCACGCAGCGGGGGAGTAAAGTGGCACAGACTTCAGTCTGTGGTATTCCATTGGGTCTTGGCCGGCGCGATTGTTTTGGCGTGAAACTTGCAAACCCCCACAGACTGAAGCCTGTGCCACTAAGAGCGCTTGATTCCCTCCATGAATTCCAGAGCACTGGTCGCACATTCATCGGCATTGGCGACGGCCACGTGATAGGCATCGCTGGTGACCACCAGCAGGCGTGAATTGGGAATTTTCGGCTGGTAACGCAGAACGGTCTCCACGGTTTGCAGAGCGCTGCGATCGCTGGTGATGATCAGCGCGGGAGCGGAAATCCTCGGCAAGAGCGGGTCCAGGTTAATGGACGAAATTACTTTGCCCATTCCCTTGCGCGTCTCCGGGCGCGTATCGTCCCGCATCTTGTCGAAATAAGCGATCTCCTCGCGGGTTGCCGCGGAACCGAGGCGCACCTGCTGAGAATTGTTTTCGGCCCGCGGATCGACGGCGGTGAATGGGCCGCTCGCAACGACAATCGAACGCGTGCGCTTGGGATACGTGGCCGCAAATTGCATGGCAATGGCGCCGCCGGTCTTGGCGCCAATGATGTGAGCGGAGTCAATTCCCAGCTTGTCGAGAAAATCGGCGGTAGTTTTTGCGTAATTCTCCAGGGTCCACTCGAAATCCGGCGGCGCTGTGGAGCCGCCGAATCCGGCCAGATCAGGAATCAGCAGCCGGTAATGCTGCGCCATGCGCGGCACCCATCCGAACCACACTGAGCCCGTCTCCAGGTTTCCGTGGAGAAAAACCACCGGGTCGGACGACAGCCACGGCGCGCCAAACCATTCATCTTTGTAGTAGATCTGCAGGCCCGGGCGCAGGGTGACCGTCGATCCGCCGCGCTCGCCGCTATCTTCCGGTGCCGGCGGTTTCGGTTGGCCCTCGGCCACGGAGCTTAGCGCCTGGGACACCAGCGGAAGTCCCGCAGTGGCGACTCCCCACTTCATCAGAGTTCGCCGGCTTGGCTTGTTCAAAGTGGTCATTGTTTTTCTCCGTGGGTTTCTCTGCTTCGCGTGTAGCGAATTCTAGATCGCCGCAGCGGCGTTCGGCAAGGACTCCACGCGCGCGAGTTGAAGTTGACGCGCATGTCCGGCGGGCGTATGGTTTGCCCGCGGACACAATCGAGTTTGAAAAATATCGCTGTGCGCTGATGGAGGTCCACCCATGAACCGGCTGCAGCACGTAGCCTCACGCTATCCCGTCCTGTACCTGATTTTCCCGGCAATGCTCGGCTTCGCGATTCTGGTGGCTCTCGCGGCGCCGGCGCGCGTCGGCTTTGCCCAGCAGGCGCCCATGCACCTCAATCCGGCGATCGAGAAGCTGGCGCACGGGGAAGCCATGATCGGGATTCAGACCGACGACATGTCCCTGCAAAATTGCCACTCGCTTGCCCGAGTGGACTACGACTACGCGTATGTGGACATGGAGCACGGGCCGCTCAATCTCGACGGCCTGGCCTATTGCGTGGCGGCCATGGTGGACAAGACGGCCATTCTGAAAAAAGGCAACGCGCAGCCCAAGGTAGCGCTCTTCGCGCGCTTCCCGCCCTACGGGCGAGATGTCGAAAGCAACGACTGGATCATCAAGCAGGCTCTGGACATGGGCTTGATGGGAATTATTTTCAACGGCGTGGAGAACAAAGAGCAGATGACCCGGCTGATTCGCGAGATGCGCTACCCGCAGCCAAAAACGTCAAAGTATCAGGAGCCGCCGGGGATGCGCGGCTACGCGCCCGGGAATGCCATTTTTTCCTGGGGCATTCCCGCGCCGGAATACGAGCGTCGCGCCGATGTGTGGCCGCTCAATCCGGATGGCGACCTGCTGGCGATTCCCATGATCGAAACGGCCGAAGGACTGAAGAACGTGAATGAGATTGCGTCGGTACCGGGCGTCGGCGCCATTTTCATCGGCGCGGCTGGAGACTTGCATCAATATCTGGGAGTGGCGCAGGATTCGCCGGAAGTGGAAGCCGCGCGGCAAACGATTCTGGCGGCCTGCAAAGCGCACAACGTTGCCTGCGGCATTACCGCCCTGACGAAAGCGGAAGTGAACAAGCGGCTGGAAGAAGGCTGGAAGATGATACGCACCGGACGCGGAGAGTGATGGCGATCTTTCCCGGAATCCGTTCGGCTGCAGAGCTGGCCGCAGAAATCAATTTCAAACCTTACGCTCTTGCGCCTCTTCCGCGGCGGCGCGAATCTGCTGCCAGCGTTTCGGGCGTTTCTTTGTGTCCAGGATTCGCTTGCGCAGGCGAATGGATTTCGGCGTGACTTCGACCAGTTCGTCGTCGGCGATGAATTCAATCGCTTGTTCGAGGCTGAGCTGGCGGTGCGGGATCAGGCGGATGGCCTCATCGGCGCTGGACGCGCGCATGTTGGTTTGCTTTTTTTCCTTGGTGACGTTGACGTCCATGTCCGCGTCGCGCGCATTTTCCCCGACAATCATTCCCTCGTAAACTTCTTCTCCCGGACCGACGAAAAGCTCGCCGCGTTCCTGCAGGTTCCACAGGGCGAACGCCGTCGTGTGTCCAGCGCGGTCGGCCACCAGCGCGCCGGTAGGGCGCGATGCCATTTCGCCGCCGTATTCCGTCCAGCCCTCGAACAGCGTGTGCAGTTGCGCCGTGCCGCGCGTGTCCGTAAGCAGTTGCCCGCGCAGTCCGATCAGGCCGCGCGAGGGAATGGTGAACTCCATGCGCACCCAGCCGGAGCCGTGATTCACCATTTTTCCGAGCTCGCCTCGGCGGCGCCCCAGCGATTCCATGACCACGCCCACGAACGATTCCGGGCAGTCCACCACCAGGCGCTCGAGCGGCTCCAGTTTTTTGCCGTCCTCTTCGCGAACCACGATTTCCGGCTTGCCGACCATCAACTCGTAGCCTTCGCGGCGCATCGTTTCGATCAGAATGGCCAGCTGCAGTTCGCCGCGGGCGAAGACGCGAAACACGTCGGTGGCTTCGGAATCGGTGATGCGCAGGGAAACGTTGGTGAGCAATTCTTTTTTGAGCCGCGCGCGCAGGTCGCGCGAAGTGACCCACTGGCCTTCGCGCCCGGAAAGCGGGCCGGTGTTGATGGTGAAATTCATCGCCAAAGTGGGCTCGTCCACCACGAGCGGTTCGAGCGGCGAGGGATTTTCCAGGTCGGTAAGGCTCTCGCCGATCTGAATCCCTTCGACTCCTGCGACCGCCACAAGGTCGCCGCAGGGCACTTCCTCGGCTTCGTCGCGCTCCAGGCCGCGAAACGTGTACAGCTTGGTGAGGCGGGTCGGAACCAGCTTGCCGTCGCGCTTGGCGATGCCCACATCGGCGCCGCGGCGCAGAGTGCCGTTGAACACCCGGCCGATGGCGATGCGGCCGAGAAAATCGCTGTAGTCCAGATTCATCACCTGGGCTTGCAGCACGCCATTGGCGTCGCCTTTCGGCTCGGGAATAGCCGAAAGAATGGTTTCAAAGAGCGGCTGAAGATTTTCCGAGCCGTCGTCCAGTTTGCGGTGCGCCACGCCGGTCTTGGCATTGGTGTAAAGGACCGGAAAGTCGAGCTGGTCTTCGGTGGCTTCGAGATCGATGAACAAGTCGTAAATTTCGTCGAGCACGGCCGCGGGGCGCGCGTCGGACCGATCGATTTTATTCAGCACAATGATGGGCAGCAGCTTGGCGTGCAGCGCCTTCTGCAGGACGTAGCGCGTCTGCGGAAGCGGGCCTTCGCTCGCATCCACCAGCAGCAACACGCCATCCACCATCTTCAGCGCGCGCTCCACCTCTCCGCCGAAATCGCTGTGGCCGGGGGTGTCCACGATGTTGATTTTCGTGTCGTGATAAAAAAGCGCCGTGTTTTTTGCCAGGATGGTGATGCCGCGTTCGCGCTCCAGGTCATTGGAATCCATCACGCGCTTCATGACCACCTGGTTGTCGCGAAACACGCCGCTCTGGTGGAGCATGGCGTCCACCAGCGTCGTTTTTCCGTGGTCCACGTGGGCGATGATGGCGATATTGCGAATTTGCGGCATGAAAAATCCCGGCTTTCTTTGCGATTGTCGATGCGATGCACGGGTGCGGGCGCTGCACAGAAAACCCCGCTGGAATAACCGCTGAAAACAAGAATGGCTGCAAGCTCGAAACTTGCAGCCTCTGCGTTCGTTTCCAAGAGGAATTACAAGTGCCTTCGACCTCTGAAGAATACCACATTTCGGCGCCCCGAGTCACGGTGCGTGCTCCCATTTGATGGGCGGCGTGCCGGCATAAGTGCTGCATTTTGAATATCGTCTAAAGACCCAGCATCGGCTGCCGATATCCCAATTGCGACAAACAGGCAGATCGGTTGCAGAGCCACGCGTTGTATCGACAGGTGTCCGCGCCGGAAAGAAGACCGCTCGAATGATGATGAACTGCGCTCGCGTGATGCTCCTGCTGTTCGGGGTGTGCGCATCCGCTGGTGCACAATGCCCGCGGGGAACCCTGGCGGTGATTGTGAACAAGTCCAATCCGACGCTAAGCTTGTCTATGGCGCAGTTGCGCCAGTTGCTGATTGGTGATGTGCGCGTCTGGCCGGACCACAAAGCCGTAACCCTTATCGAGCGCGACCCCGCATCAAGGGTGTTTCAGTGTTCGCTCGCGAAAATCGTACGGCTGAGCCCGCCGGAGTATGAGCGCTACCTCCAGGGAGCGGAGTTTCGCGGAGAGGAAGCCCTGAGGGTTGAGAAGTCGGATTCCGACGCCAGTTCCGCGCGGCTGGTCGCCGGCTCGGAAGGTTCGCTGGCCATCGTTAATCTGAGTTCGGTCGCGGCGATTGCTGGATGGGTGAAGATAGTTCGCGTGGACGCGAAAAATCCCGGCGAACCAGGATACCCGCTGTGAAACAGAATGTGACGAACAAATTAATCGCATGAAACCTACCATCCGCAACAAACTCGTCGGCGGATTGAGCTGCCTGCTGCTGGTGATCCTGGGAGTCGCGGCCATTGGCGGATTTTCGGTTTTTAGTCTGCGGCGCGACGCGCTTCAAGCCGTGCGTGTGGGCGCCCGGCTGAACGCGGAGTCCCTGGAAATCCAGGTGCATACCCTGCACGTTGAGGCGCAGGTGGGCGAGTATCTGGCCGCCGTCAAGATAATCGGTGTGGAGAAGGCCAGGCGAGTTTATCTGGACGAGGTGGAATTCGAGGAGAACGAAATCCAAAACCTGGCCGTGAATCTAATCAGGATCGCCCCCACGGAGGAAGCCCGCTCGAAGTTCACGCGCACGGCGATCGCCGTCATCGCCTACATGCAAGCGCTAGAAAACGTGGTGAAGGCTTCCGGGAAGGAGGGCTCCAACGAAGACTCCGACGTGGCCTTGGCCGCCTACACTGCCGCGGCAACCCACTTGCGTGAAGCAGCGGAGGACGGGCAAGTCGCCGGCCACGAAGCGAGCCTGACAGCGCAGGAGCGAATCGAGACCACCATCCAGCGATCCGGCGTGCTGGTCTTTGGGGTGTCCTTGTTCGGGCTGATTCTGGCGCTGGGGCTGAGCGTGACGCTTTCCCGCGCCATCCTGGTGCCCGTGCAGCACCTGAAGGATGTGGCTGAAAATGTGAGTCTCGGGAATCTGGATTTGAAGGTACATCGCTTTTCGGACGACGAAATCGGAGACCTCGCGGATTCGTTTTCCCGCATGGTGACCGCCGTGAGGTTTTTTCGTTCCGAAGCGGAAGCTTTCGAGGCGGAAGCCGGGGCGCAGCGGGAAGGGTGATGAGCGAAATTGATGAGCGAAATACTGGACAAGGTCATCGCCGTCAGCAAACCCTACTTCGGACCGGCAACGCAGTCGTTTCTTAGCCGGCAGTGCAAGAAGCATTTGAATATCGAGCTGAATTCATTGACTGAGTCGCACCTGGAAGAATTGGCGGTCTGGGTCAAGACGTCCGGCGCGCTGATCATGGATTCGGCGAAGGCCGCGGACGTGGCGCACAAGATCGCCGGCTTGCGAAGCGTTTCCGCCCCGGGGGAATTTATTCCGGGCCGTCACAGTCGTTAACATTGTCCTTCTACTTTTTCACTCCGCGCCCTCCTCTTCGCCACTGCGATTTCCAGGAGTTTTAGCGTTCGGCCTTCCCGGTGGAGTCTTCCGCAGCGCCCTGGCATGGCAATTCGAGCGGCAATTCCAGCGGCATTTGAGGCGTCTTCGAGTAGAATCCTTCGAGACATGAACGCCCGACGGATGCGCAAGCCAGCGCTGGCGGCAGCCTTGCTGGCGATTTCGCTGGCGCTCGCATGGGTCGCCTATGCCCAGAGCGATTGGTCCGCGCCGGACACTGCGGCGATCGGCAGGTTCCGCGAAGAGGGCGTACAGCACTCGCACATCATGGACGTGCTGGGCTATCTGACCGATGTGTACGGTCCGCGCCTCACGAATTCTCCGAATATCCGCGAGGCCGGCGAATATGCCGTCAAGACGCTCAGCTCGTGGGGCCTTGCGAACGTGCATGAGGAGGCCTGGGGGCCGTTCGGGCGCGGCTGGTCCAACGAACTTTTCGAAGCCAACGAAATTGCTCCGCGCCATTTTCCGTTGATCGCCTATCCCAAGGCGTGGACGCCCGGAACGAACGGCGCGGTCACGGCCGACACCATATACGCCAAAATCGAAAAAGAAGAAGACTTCGCTTATTTTCGCGGCAGGCTGCGGGGGATGTTTGTGCTGACCGCCCCGTTGCGTGTGATCGAGCCGCAGTGGGATGCGCCGGCGCACCGCTTCACCGATCAGGAACTAACGGACCTGGCGCAGCCGCGGCCCGCTGAGGCCCCGCCGGATCGCGCAACGCTCGATCGCCAGCGCAAGCAGCAGGAATTCAACGCGAAGCTCGTGAAGTTTTTGACCAGCGAAGGCGCAGCGGCGTGGCTGGAACCCGCGCCGCACGACGGCGGCACGCTCACCGTGATGGGCGGGGGCTCGCGCGATCCCAATGATGCGCCAGTACTTCCACGCGTGGCCATGGACATCGAGCAGTACGGGCGCATCTTCCGCACGCTGGAAAAAAATATTCCGGTGACGCTGCGGATCAACATTGCCAACAAGTTTTATGACGAGAATCTGGACTCGTTCAACATCGTCGCGGAAATTCCGGGCACAGACAAGCCCGAGGAAGTGGTGATGCTGGGCGCGCATTTCGATTCCTGGGCGGCGGGCGCGGGCGCGACGGACAATGCCGCGGGCTCCGCGGTGGTGATGGAGGCCATGCGCATTCTGAAAGTGTGCAACGCGAAAATGCGGCGCACTGTGCGGCTCGCGCTATGGACCGGCGAGGAAGAGGGGCTCCTCGGATCGCGCGCTTACTTGATGCAGCATTTCGCGGATCGCGCTTCCATGCAACTGAAGCCCGATCACGCCCGGGTGTCCGCCTATTTCAACGTGGACAACGGCACGGGAAAAATTCGCGGAATTTATTTGCAGGGCAATGAGGCCGCGCGGCCCATTTTCCAGAAGTGGATGGAGCCGTTCAAGCCCGACGGGATGACGACGCTATCGGCGCGCGGCACCAATGGCACGGATCATGCGGCCTTCGATGAGGTCGGCCTGCCCGGGTTTCAATTCATTCAGGATCCCATCGAGTACGAAACGCGCACGCACCACACCAACATGGATGTGTATGAGAGAGTTCAGGCGGCGGACTTGAAGCAGATGGCGGTGATTGTCGCTTCGTTCGTGTATATGACGGCGAACGCGCCGGAGTTGCTGCCTCGAAAACCTTTGCCCAAGAGGTAGGTGAAGGTAGGACAGGCTTCAGCCTGTCTGGTTTAAATTTGCGATAGCTGAAATCTAAACCTGACAGGCTGAAGCCTGTCCTACTGGGAGCTCTTGTTATTCTTGCTCAGCCGCCGGTAATACTCCGCCACCGATTCCTCGTATCCTTGCGGCACTGATTTTGTGTCGCCGCTGCGCACTTGCCCGGTGTCTTTGTCATCGATCTGGCGGCGCAACTGCAATTCCAGTTTATCGACGTCGGCCAGAACCTGCGAATGCAGCTGCTCGACGAGCGCCGGGTTGCCGGGGAAACGGCTGGGATCGAGGCGCGCCATTTCCTGAATCAGTTCCTGCACCTGCTTGGACATTTCGGGATCTTCGCGCACGGCCTGGCGCAACTGGTTCAAGTCGCGCAGGCTGTCATCATAGGCGCGCTGCGTGCCGATCGGCGAATTGTCCGGCTGCACCGGCGGACCTCCGCGCGGCGTGTTGTTTCCAGTGTCCAGATTGCCGTATATCGTTCCGTAGGCTCCGCCGCCGTTGTTCTGATTGCCGTACGCTGAGCCGTTGTTGCCGCCGCTATCTCCGCCGCCGATTCTCGCGCCGGGTCCACCGTTGGGGCCATAGCCGCCCTGATTGCGGCCGAATTGCTGCCCGCCATTCTGCCCTTGCCCCTGGCCTTGACCTTGTCCCTGCGCTTGTCCCTGACCTTGACCTTGTCCGCTCTGTTGCCCCTGCCCGGGTTGGCGTCCTTGTCCATCACGTGACCCAGGCCCTAGCTGGTTGCGCAGGCGCTCCACGCGATTGAGCGCGGTTTCCAGCCCCTGCTGCGAATCGTTGCCGGGTTGCGGCGCGGAACCCATGGCCTGCTGCGCATCTTGCAATCCTTTTTCGAGGCGCTGCATTCCGGCGGCAATTTCCGGTTCCATGCCGTTGGCGTTGGGATCGATGCCGCGGCGCATCCAATCGGCGCCGCGCTGAATGCGCGCGCGTAGATCGGACTGCTGCATGTCGCCAAGTGCTTCGCGCAGCTTGGTGGACGCGGCGCTCTGATTGTTGGTGGCCAGTTCGCGAGCGGTGTCCTGCAGATTTCTTTCCAGGCCGCCCAGGTCGTTGGCCAGCTTCTCGCGGTCATCGGCCAATTTCTTGCGCTCCTGCGCGCCGGCCTGCGCCCCGCCCAGGCCTTGTCCAAAGGCCTGCTGGATGCGGCCTACCTGATTGCTCTCTTCCTGTTTCAGGCGGCTGGCTTCTTCGGCCAGTTGGTCAACTTTGCTGGAAGACTGCTGCTGGCGCATGCTGCCGAGCAGGTCGGTAGCTTCCTTCAAGCGGTCGGCGGCGCGGCGCGCGGCGGCTTCACTCTGCTGCGGAGAAGTCGCGCGGCGCATGTCATCGGTGGCCTCGCGGAGGCGGTCTAGCGATTGCTGCACGCGCGGGTCTCCCGATTTTCCGCCAGCGCCGGATTGACCAGACGAAGCGGACTGTTCCGACGAGCCGGATCCCCCGCCGGATGCACCGGAAGATCCAGACTGCCCGGAAGAGCCCGACTGTCCCGAGGAGCCGGAAGCCGAATTGCCCTGCTGTGAACCGGACTGCGATCCCGACTGCGAACCGGATTGTCCGTTTTGGCCGTTGTTGCGCGCCATCTGCTCCATCTGGCGTTGCAACTCCTCAGCCTGGCGGCGCAGCATTTCCTGCTGCCAGCGCTGTTCGGAGCTTTGCGCATTGCTGCTCTGCTGGCGTGCCAGTTCTTCCTGCCGCTTCGCCAGTTGGTCGAGTTTCTGCAGGGCCTCGTCAATTTCTTTTTGCTGCTGGCTGGCTGAGCCGCCGGCAGTCTGGGCCGTCTCATACTGGTTTTTCTCGGTGTCCAGTTCCAGGTCGAACAAACTCGCGAGATCGCGGCCTGCCCCGCCGCCCGCTCCGCCACCGCCGCCGGAGCTGCCGAAAGCGACTTCAATCTGGCGGAAGGTGGCCTCCGCGCGCAGCAGATTCTGCAGCGCCTTCTGCTCGCTGGGCATGGCCTCTTTCCACTTCTGCTGCTGCAATTGTTCGGCGGCAGGACCCATGGCTGCGGCGGCCGCGTTCATGTCCTTTACGAAACTGTTGAACTCTTCATTTTCCTGGGACAGTTCGCGGCTTTGCATGCGTCCGGCAAGGGATCGCGCCTGTTCGCCAAGCTTAGCCTGCACTCCGGAGAGGAATTTCGCGGCGTCAGCCGCTTCCTGCTGCGTGGCTTTCTTGTCGCCCTGATGCTTCCAGGTTTCGGCGATGATTTCTTTTTCGCGTTGCGAGATGTCGTTCTGGTCGTTCATCCCGCCGCCACCGCCTCCACCCCCGCCGCCTGCGGCCTGCGATTGGGTGAACTCGCGCTCGAAGGGATCGGCCTGGATGAAGGAAATATCCGTGCGCGATTCGGAGTGCGCATCCTTGGCCACGGCGTAAAGGCTTACGACGTCGCCCGGCACCGCTTTGAAATCCTCCAGCGAAAGAACCGTGGAACCGTCGGCCTGCTTCACGCCTTTCGTCTTCAGCAAATCGACGGTTTGCTCGGGCCCGCCGTTCACCGAGTAGTGCAGCGTCATGTCCGCGACACCGAATTCATCGTCGGCCTTCACCGCGACAGTTACTTCCTCGATGGGGCTGGCGCGGTAATCGTGGCCGGGACGCGCGATGAGTACGTTGGGCGGCTCGGCTTTTCGCGCTTCGATAAAGAAATCGTTGGAGAGGCGCACCGGCTGGCCCTGATCGAGAGCGGCGACGTGATATACGCCGTCTTTTTCCATGCGCACGGTGGCTTTGTAGACATTTCCTTCGCCGCCGGTCACACGGATTTGCTGGTCGTCATTCACCACCAGCAAGCCGTCGCGCATGGGCTTGTCGGTTTCGATTTCCAGGTCGGCGTCGGTGCCCTCGACGGCGCGCAAATCGCCGCCGCGCTCCTCAGTCACGTTCTGCAGGTGCGTCCAGGAGGGATAGCGGTAGGTCACCTTTACATTTTTCACGTTGGGCAAATCGAGGACGTGAATGTTGAAATGCTTGGAGTCCAGCGGACCGGCCTCAACATAGTATTCGACGCTTTCGGGAAGGCCGCCAAAAACAAATTGAAAGCCGGAGCCGCCGGCCTGCGGCCGCATGGTCACCTGGTCCCATTTGGAGGCGCTTTGATAGCGCGCGTAGAGACGCACATTTTGCGTTTGCAGGCCGATCAACTGCGCCGTCACCATCAGATCGGAATTGCGGCGCACCGAAATATCGCCGGGCACCACTTGAATGTCATAGAAAGGCGCCGTGCCGCTATGCGGCGTCGCCGCCCACAGCAACGCGGCTCCCTCGCCCAGGAAACCCGGTCCGGCCAGAATCAGCCACAGGAGAATCAGCAGGGACACCGCGCCGACGCCGAGAAACGTGGCCAGCTTCTTGTCCGGCACCAGCGACTTGGGCTCCGCGGCGCGCGCCACGTTCAGTGTATCGAGGGCCAGCAAGTCCAGAAACGGCTCGCGCTTCTCCGCATCGCGCTCGGCGAAAGTCACCAGGCGCTGTTTGAATTCCGGATACAGCGCTTCGGCCTGGCGCACGGCGCGGCGGCGGTTCAGCGCAATGAGCGGCAGCGCAATTCCAAAAGTGACAGCCAGAACCAGCGCAAACAGCAACGCTACACGCGCGCTAGTGATGCTCCACCGGGAAAAGGCCAATGCGTTGGTGATCAGAACGAGGACAACCGTGGCGGCCAGCGCCACAGACGTGAGGATCGCGGCTCCGCGGAACATCGCGCCCAGGCGCAGCCGTCTCTCCAATTGGTGAATATAGGAGTTGAGCTGGTCCCTGAAGCTCATAAGTCCTCCTGCTGCTGGGAGCCTAGGTAGCGGTCCGCAAGCAGGGATTCGGCGATCGCCGCGGCGAAGACTAGAAGCATAATATACCACCATACACGGTAGGGCTGCTTCTGTTCCTCGGCGGCACCTCCGGCGGCTTGCGCGGCTGTTTCCGCACTTGGGTTGCCCCGCCACAGCGCCTGCACATCGTCCGGGATTACTTCCAGATTCGATTCGCGGCGGTCGGGATTCACGCCGATCACATTGTGGCGCCCGTTCGCCAGCTGCAATTCGTAGAATCCGGCGCTGGCCAGCCGGAATGTTTGCGCGGAAGTGGATTCCTTCAGCGAGAGAGGCCGCTGGCCTTGCGGGTCGATCACCTGAACGCCCACCGACTGTTCCTTGGAGCTGCGCAGCTCCAGGAACGAGTCCACCACGCGTGCGCCGCTGCGTCGCTCGGTGCCGGACAGATAGAGCGCCGTTTGCTCCACAAACGGCACGAACACCGGATGCAGCGGAAAATCATTGGTGAGATTGTCGAGCCCAGAAGCGAACAGCAGGACGTTGCCTTCGCCGATTTTCTTTTCCATCAGCAGCGGTGTTCCGTCGGTGAGGTGGGCGATCACGCGGGCGTCTCCGGGATCGACTTTCACCGCGAAATAAAATTTCACGCCGGCCCAGTGGTCGGCCTTCTCGACGGAAGGGTGGGAAGGGTCGGCGTCCGCGACGTTCAGATAATGATCGCCTGTGCGCGAATAATCGTGGGAGTCCTGAATGTTGCCGCCAAACACCGGGACGCGCGCGCTGTGCGACGCGGACGTGCCCTCAGCGATCCACACGCTGCCGCCGCCCTGCACGTACCGCACCAGCGCGCTCTCCAGGCCCGATGGCACCGAAATTAAGTCGGAAAGCACCACAAACGCATACTTGGAGAGTTGCTGATTCGCGGCATCGCCGGCGCTCACGACGTCCAGCACGAATGCCGATTCCACGGCCGAACCGAGCGCGGAGCGAAAGTACAGCGGTGAACGCGAGTCGCCGGCATCCGAAACGAACAGCGCGTGGCGCGGGTCGGTGCGCTCGACGGCAAAGATGCTTACATCATCCGCGGGAAAAGTGTCCGCCGAATCGATGCGCACTTCGCATTTTGTAAAACCATACGGGACGTCAAGCGACTGGAATTCAGCTGTCGCGCGGCCATTCGCAGGGACATTCACGGTTTTGGTGGCAGCGGTTTTTCCGTTCAGCACCAGTGAAACCGTGCGCGTGGCCGCCGGCGTGCCGAATCCGGCGATCACCGCCTGCACGCGAGCCTTTTTCGGATCCCAGACTTGCCCCGGAGCATTGACGCTTTCCACGGTCCAGTTGGGCACGGCGTCCTTTACCACCGGATGCAGCACCAGCGTGACGTTCGCCGGCAAGGCCAGCTCCGAAAAATTTCCCGGCATGGCCGATTTTTGCATATCACTGAAAAAGTGCAGCTCGATCGGCGTCGGAACGGTTTCCGCCAGCGAACGCACCGCGCGCGCCAGCTCGCCGTAGCTCGCGCGGGAATCGCCCGGCTGCAGGTTGTCCACGGCGGCGCGCAAGGCGCCCGGATCGAGCGAGGCTTGCGTCAGCACTTGAATCTGCGAGCCGAGCGCCATTACCTGCGCCTTATCCGTGGGCCTGCGCGAGGACAGCACCGACAGCGCTTCGCGCTTGGCGTCGGCCAGGCGGTTTCCGGCACGCATGCTGAACGAATTGTCGATCACCAGCAGCTCCAGCTTTTCGCTGTTCATCTTTGCGGCGGTGCGATTGATGAAAGGATTGGCGAAGGCCAGCGCCAGCAGCAGGAACAGCAGCGCGCGCAGCGAAAGCAGAACCAGGTAGCGCAGGCGGCGATGCTTGATCGAGCTCTGCGTGCGCCGCTCAAAAAACATCAGCGAGCTGAACGGGCGCGGCGTGGTGGTGTGCCGCCGCAGCAGGTGCACATAGAACGGAATGGCCAGTGCGGCAAAGCCAGCGAGAAACCAGGGAGCGAGAAGGCCCATCTAGTCCCTCCCCTGGCGGATGGTGAGATATTCGCGGAGGGCGTCGTCCAGCGGCCGGTCGGTGACCAGCAGGTGGTAGTCCATTCCCGCGCCGCGCGTCTTGTCGCGCAGGGCTTCGACGTGCGCGTCAAACTTCTTGCGGTACTCGTCGCGCACGTAATCCGGCGTGATTTCGATGCGATCCTGCGTTTCCAGATCGATCAGCGTCGAGGGCTCCTTGATCTCCGGCCGGATTTCTTTGGGATCGAGGATGTGAAACAGCACCACTTCGTTTCCGTGAAAGCGCAGCGGCTCGACGGTGCGCACGATATGTTCCGGCGAATCGTAGAAGTCGGAAATAAAAACGACGATGCCGCGGCGCCGCAGAAACTGCTGAAAATGATCGAGCGGCTTGGCGAAATCGGTCCGCGCATGGGGCTCGGCGTGTTCCAGGCCGCTGAGCAGGCGAGGCAGCTGGCCCTGCCGCGTGGACGGGCGGATGTAGGTGCGAACCTCGTCATCGAAAACGATCAGCCCGGCGGCGTCGCGCTGATTCTGAATGGCCAGATAAAAGAGGGATGCCGCGGTGAAGCGCGCGTAGTCCATCTTGCTCACCGCGTGGGAGGAAAATTTCATGGAGTTACTGGCGTCCAGCAGCACGGTGAGGATGCTGTTAGTTTCGCCGCGGTAGCGCTTCAGGTAGGCGCGTTCGGTGCGCGCGAAGACGTTCCAGTCCACGTGCCGCAAATCGTCGCCCGGAGAATACGCGCGGTATTCCGCGAATTCCTGGCTGAATCCGAAATCCGGCGAGCGGTGCAGGCCGTTGACGAAGCCGTCGACCACGGTCTTCGCCACCAGATCCAGGCCGGAGATTCCGGCGAGCACGGAAGGATCGAGAAAGCGCTGCAGCATGAATCAACCTTCTTTCAAATCCCTTGCAAGCCAGGCCACCCAAGCATTGTCATTCTGAGTGAAGCGAAGAATCTCTCTTCGATTGCCCCCGCGTCACGGATCGATGTCTCGACGTCACAACACCACAGAGAGATTCTTCGCTTCGCTCAGAATGACAGGCCTCAGGTGGCACAGCCACTTAACCCTTCGGGGGCGGCATGTGTTCCAGCAACTGCCGCAAAATTTCGTCCGAATCGATGCGGTCCGATTCGGCGTGGAAGTTCAGTAGGATGCGGTGGCGCAGCACCGGGATTGCCAGCGCCTGAATGTCCTCGTACGCCACGTGGTAGCGCCGGTGCGCCAGCGCCCGCGCCTTGGAAGCCAGTACGATGAATTGCGCCGCGCGCACGCTGGCCCCGTAGTTCACATATTTTTTCACGAAGTCCGGAGCGGCCCCGCTGTTGTGGCGCGTGGCGCGCACCAGGTTCACAACGTACTGTGCCAGCGACTCGCCGATCGGCACCATGCGCACCAGTTGCTGAAAATCCAGGATCTCCGCGGCGGAAGTGACCGCCTCGACCTGCGCCACGCTGGTCGTGGTGGTCAGGTCCACCACTTTTACTTCGTCCGCGGCGCTCAGGTAGTCGAGAATCGTATTGAAGAGGAAGCGGTCCAACTGCGCTTCCGGAAGCGGGTAGGTGCCCTCCAGTTCGATCGGATTTTGTGTGGCCAGCACGAAGAACGGTCCGGGCAGCTTGTAGTAATTCCCGCGCACGGTGACCGAAAGCTCCTGCATGGCCTCGAGCATCGCCGATTGCGTTTTGGGCGGCGTGCGGTTGATTTCGTCGGCCAGCACCACGTTCGCGAAGATTGGCCCGGGCACGAACGTCCAGCGGCGGTGTCCCGTGGTCGGATCTTCCTCAATGATGTCCGTGCCGGTAATGTCCGAGGGCATCAGGTCCGGCGTGAACTGGATGCGCTTGAACGCCAGCCCCAGCGTTTGCGCGATGGTGCGCACCATCAGCGTTTTCGCCGTGCCCGGCAAGCCGGTGATCAGGCAATGGCCGCCGACGAACAGGGAAATCAGCACCTGGTCGAGCACCTCTTCCTGCCCGACGATCACCTTGCGTACCTGGCCCAGAATGTTGTCGCGCGCGGTCTGAAAGCGCTCAATGCGTTTTTTCAGTTCCGCGGAATCCGGATCGAGCTGTGCGATGGAGGCCATTTTTATTTCCCTTCGTTGGAGTCCTTCAATTGCAACAGCAATTTCTGCGCCGGGCGGAAATCAGGCGCGACTTCCAGTGACGCGAGAACGTGATCCTCGGCCTTGTCCTTCTGGCCCGCGGCGAAATAGGCGCGGGCGGCGTTGAATTGCGCGGAGGCCTTGTCCAGCGGGCCCATGGCGATCACCGCATTGTATTCTCGAATGGCGCCGGGAAAATTGTTTTGCGCAAACCACAGGTCGCCGAGACGGTGGTGAAGGTCTTCATCCGTCGGAAAAATGTAATTCAGTCGGTCCAGTGTTGCCGCGGCCTCGGCGGGCTTGCCTAGATCCTGCTCGAGCGATGCCAGTTGCTTCAAGGCCGGCGGATTGTGGCCGCCGATTTTTTCGTACGTGGTGAGAATCGCAGCGGCGGCGGCTTTATCGCCTTTGGCGATGTCTGCGTCGGCCATGAATTCGTAGGGATTCGCGGGATAGATATAGTCCGGATAGAGGCTCCGCACTTCGTCGCCTTCCTTCAGCACCGCGTCGTAATCCTTGCTCTTGGCCTTGGCCGCGAGATCCTTTAATTTC
>DATGJQ010000027.1:0-17076 GCA_035295105.1 Candidatus Acidiferrales bacterium
GGCGCGGGCGATAATTTTGGCGCCGCGGTCATGGCCGTCCAGGCCGGGTTTGGCGATTAGTACTCGGATTCTCTTTTCAGCGGGCATTAGGTTCGGTAATTGTGCTCCTCGTATTTTTCTTTCGGCTTGTCGTGTTGACGACCGAGCCGGCGATGACTATGTTACGGACGCTTCTTCATGTGTTCCGAAGACTTCTCGCAAAGCGTCGCAGATCTCCCCGAGCGTCGCATAAGCCTTTACCGCGGCGTAGATGTGCGGCATCAGATTTTCCGTGCCTTGCGCCGCACGGCGCAAGGACGCCAGTTGCCGCGCGACTTCGTCGTTCGAGCGTTCCGCGCGCAATTTTCCGAGGCGGGCGGTCTGCTCCTCGCGCACCGATTCGCCGATGCGCAGGATTTCGATGGGTGTTTCTTCTCCGGCGAACGCATTGACGCCGACGATAATTTTCTCTTTGCGGTCGACTGACACCTGGTAGCGGTAGGCCGCGTCGGCGATTTCCCGCTGTGGGTAGCCCTGTTCGATGGCCGCAATCATTCCGCCGAGATCGTCAATCTTACGGATGTACTTCCGGGCGGCCTCTTCCATCTCGTTGGTCAGCGTTTCTACGAAGTAGGAGCCGCCGAAGGGATCGACGGTGTTGGCCACGCCCGTTTCGTGCGCCAGAATCTGCTGGGTGCGCAGCGCCAGCGTCGCGGCAAATTCGGTGGGCAGCGCCCAGGCTTCGTCCAGGGAATTGGTGTGCAGCGATTGCGCGCCGCCCATGACGGCGGCGAGCGCCTGCACCGCGGTGCGCACCACATTGTTGTACGGCTGCTGAGCGGTAAGCGAGCATCCGGCGGTCTGGGCGTGAAATCGCAGCGCCGAGGAACGCGCCAGTTTCGCGCCAAAACGCTCGGTCATGGTCTTGTACCAGAGGCGGCGCGCGGCCCGGTACTTGGCGATCTGCTCGAAGAAATCATTGTGCGCGTTGAAGAAAAATGACAGCGCCGGAGCAAAATCGTCTACGGCGAGGCCGCGTCGGACGCCCCACTCGACGTACTCGATCCCGTCGCGCAGCGTGAATGCCAACTCCTGGATCGCGGTCGAGCCCGCTTCGCGGATGTGATAGCCGCTGATCGAAATGGGATTGAATTTCGGAGTGTGCCGCGCGGCGAATTCAAAGGTGTCAATCACCAGGCGCATCGACGGTTTGGGCGGATAGATGTATTCCTTTTGCGCGATGTATTCCTTGAGGATGTCGTTCTGCAGCGTGCCGGAAAGAAGTTTCCAGTCGACGCCCTGCTTTTCGGCAACCGCCAGATACATGGCCCACAAGATCGCGGCGGGCGAATTGATGGTCATCGAAGTGGACACGCTGCCGAGCGGGATCCGGTCGAAGAGCGCCTCCATGTCCGCCAGGGAACTGATGGCCACGCCGCACTTGCCGACTTCGCCCTCCGAAAGCGAATGATCGGAGTCGTACCCCATGAGCGTGGGGAGATCGAACGCCACGGAAAGTCCCGACTGCCCTTGCGTCAGAAGGTAGCGAAATCGTTCATTGGTATCTCGCGCCGAACCGAATCCGGCGAACTGCCGCATGGTCCAAAGACGGCTGCGATACATCGCGGGATGAATTCCGCGCGTGTAGGGAGGCGCACCGGGCAGGCCAAGTTCGCGCGCGGCGTCATGTCCAGAAAGATCGGCGGGGGAATAGCGTCCGCGAATCGGATAGCCGGAAACGGTGGTGAATTCCGGCGCGCGCTCGGGTGGCTTTTCGCCGGCGGCGGGCCGAGGTGTCGGTTGGCGATCGGCTGGCATGAGTAAAGGGATTCCGCGAGCGACATCGGCAACGGAAGAGAAGCCGGCGCCCAGATTGATTCTAGCCCGAATTTCGAATTTGTAGCGCCCGCCTTCAGGCGGGCATGTACCTGGCAGGGAATTCAGCCAGCGAGCCGAACCTCTAAGGACGCGTCGAAGCGACAGGACTCATCGCCGGCTGCTTCGTCGGATCGACATACAACTGTCCGGTGGCAGACGTGCCGGGGATCAGCGTGTCCTTCGCCGGACGCCCGGTTTTAGCGTCGGCGATGCTGATGTTGTAGACCTCCAGCGTGCGGGCCATGGCGCGGTCAAAATTCACTTTTCCTTCCACCAGGTTGACGCGGGCGCGGACTTCCGCGGACTCCGCCGCTGCCAGCGTATTCTGATCGGAAACGATATTGAAAAGTGTTGACGCGCCGACCTGATATTTCTTCTGCTCGGCGTCCAGCGTTTGCTGGTCCAGGTCGCGCGTCTTGATCGCGGCGGCCAGCGTGATGCGCGCCTGCTCCAGGGTAATCTGCGCGTTGTGCACGTCGGTGACGGCGTTGTTCACGATTTGCTGGTAGTTGGCCGAGTCGGATCGCTTGTTCAGCGTGGCGATAATGTTGTTGGCTTGCGCGGCGCGATTGCGAATGGGGATCGTAAGATTGAGCGCCGCGTTGTACTCCGGATAGGTGCCGCTAAATTCCTGATTCAACGAAGTGCCGAGGCCGCTGATGATCTGGCAGGTGGTCGCCGGCGGCGTGGGAATGCAGTTCGCCGACGGCCGGTTGTTTCCGGCCAGCCCCTCCGTCGCATATTCTCCGGACAGGGTCAAAGTTGGGAGCAGCGCATTTTTGGTGGCGCGAACGTTGATGTCGTCGCCCTTGATCGTCAGGCCGGCCTGCACCACGTCGGGGCGCTTGGTCGTGGCTTCCTTCACCAGGTCTTCCAAGGGGAGCTTTTCCACCTCGGGCGGGGCCACGTCGGCGTTGTCGGTGGGAATAATTTCAACGGTGCGCAGGGCCGGCGCGTTCGGGTCCTTGGCGATCAGGTTCAGAAGCGTCAACTGGTCCTGCAGCACGGTGGTTTGCGCGACGATCAGCGCTTGCTGGGCGGTGGCCAGTTGCGCTTCGGCCTGCACGATTTCCAGCGGGGCGAGGGTTCCCACGTCCACTTGCTTCTTGTTGTCGCTGTACGTTTTTTCGGCCAACGCGATTTCCTGCTTGGCCACATCCACGTTCCCGCGGGCGAAAACCAGTTCCCAGTAGGCGTTGCCCACCGCGGTGATCGACGTAATCACCTGCTGGACCAGGGTCTGATCGGCGATGCTCTTGTTCACCTTGGCGATCAGAATGTAGTGTTCGTTGGCCTCCAGCCCGAAACCGTTCAGCAATTGCTGGTTGGCGGTGAAGATGAAATTGTTCTGCACGAACGGGCTGAAGAAGTTGCTGGGGCTGGACGAAGAACCGCGCACGTTATTGAACGTGGCGGAGAAAAACGTGCCGGTGTGAAATCCTTGCGCATAGCTGAAGTCGGCAGTCGCCGTGTGCGTGTTCAGTTGGCTCAAACTGCCGACACTGGTTCCGGTCCCGGCGGTGAGTCCGTTGTTGACGGGAAGCAGCCGCTGATCGAGGCTCAGCGTCGAGGTGAGCAGCGGATCGAAACTGAGCGCCGGAATTGTACCGAGTGCGCTCACGGGCCCGGAGGTCGGGCTGCCGCCGCTCAACGTATGCAAAATGCTGGCTTCCGCCAGCCACGGCGTATAACGCTCGATGACGATGGCCAGGTTATTTTGCAGGGCCAAGTCCACGGCGTCCTGCAGGCTGATGCTCAGCTTGCCATCCTTCGCCATTTCCTCGATGCGCGGGGCGTTGGTCAGAACCGGTGCAGGAATCGACGCCGGGGTATACGGCTGACGAATATCGGGGAACCACCGTTTCCCGTGGGTGTAATCCTGATTCGACAGTTGGATCGTGCGGGTCGGAGTCTGGGGCTGATCTGAGGCTGGTGCGGAAGGCGCGGCCTGCCCCGCCTGCTGGGCGAAAGCCGGAATGCTGGGCGCCAGCGCCATCACTGCGGCCAAAGAAAGACTGCATGAGACACGGCAAAACCTTCCGATCATGTCGAGTTGTCCTCTCCGAACAGGAATCCGCATATCTTCTTCCGGTGATTCGCACAACCTGCGGGCGCTAACTACTCTAAACGTGCGCCGGGAACGATCTGTTTCAACTATATTTCCGGCACATGCCGGCAAGTCGTTGGCCCTCGCGGTCGCACCGATTCCGTCCGCTCCGACGCAGCACAGATTTTGAAGGTTCGCGCCCGCCGGACCAACCCATAGACACGGCTCTACCGGCTGCAAGGCCCGAAGTATTGGACGCGAGAAAGCGCGGAAGGTCAAGGCCGATGTCACCCGCGGGCGCACATCTTGACCAATCTTGACAAGCACGCGAGGTGCCGATAGTCTTGGCGCGCCATGAGACCTGACGCCGCGGTAAGAATCTTCGAGGAAGTAGGCGCCATCCGCCACGGACACTTTGAGTTGACGTCCGGGCTGCATAGCGGCACCTACGTGCAATGCGCGCTGGTGCTTCAATATCCAAAATATGCGGAACAGTTGGGCCGGGCGCTCGCCGCGGAGTTCATGGATTTGCGCGTCGATTGCGTGGCGTCCCCCGCGCTGGGCGGAGTGATCATCGGCCATGAGGTCGCAAGAGCGATTCCGGCGCGAGCCGACGGCAAGCCGATGCGCGCGATTTTCGTGGAACGCGATTCGCTGGGCACGCTGACGTTGCGCCGCGGATTTCGCGTGGAGCCCGACGAGCATGTGCTGGTGGTGGAAGATGTATGGACCACCGGCGGCTCAACGTGCGAGACGATTCGCGTGCTCGAGGAAGCCGGCGCGCGCGTGGTCGCCGCGGGCGCGCTCATTGACCGCAGCGGCGGAAAAATTGAATTGCCGGTGCGCACCGAAGCCCTGGTCGATCTGAAAATCGAAAGCTACGACGCCTCGGAGTGCCCGCTCTGCCGCAGTGGAGGAGTCGCCGTCAAGCCCGGCAGCCGCTTCGCCCGCTCGGGAGCTTGAGCGGACAGGCCTGCGGGTGACGGCTAAGGCTGTCGCTGCTAAATTTCCAGCAAACTCTTAAATCTAAACCTGACAGGCTGAAGCCTGTCCTACGCTTTTATCCGTGTTCATCCGTGTGAATCTGTGGTTCCATAAGCCTTCCGCACCCATGCGAAATATCAAATGCATTCTCGCCTATGACGGCACCGATTTCAGCGGATGGCAATCCCAGCCCGGGCAGACGACCGTGCAGGGCACGCTCAGCGACGTGCTGGAACGCCTGACGCAGCGCCGCCTGATGATCTACGCGGCGGGACGCACCGACGCCGGCGTGCATGCCGCCGGACAGGTCATAAATTTCAAAACGCCTTCGCCGCTGGCCGTGGAGGAAATTCAGAATGCGCTAAACGCCTTGCTGCCGCCATCGATTCGCGTGAACTCGACGGAAGAAGTCGGGCCGGATTTTCATTCTCGTTGGGACGCGCAGGCCAAAACCTACCGCTACCGAATTTTTCGCGGCCGCGTGGTGCCGCCGTTTCACTGGAAATACGTGCACCAGGACACGCAGGAACTAAACTTTGACGCGATGGTGGAGGCTGCTGGCTATTTCGCCGGCGAGCACGACTTCACGACATTCGCCGCATCGACGGGCTCGGAGGAGGACGATCGCGAGCGGCTCACCGTTCGAACGATTTACCGCTCTGAATTGCGGCGCTCCGATCATTCGAATTCCAACGGCTCGGCGGAAGAATGGATTTATGAAGTTCGCGGCCGGTCGTTTCTGCGCCACATGGTGAGAAAAATGGTTGGCACGCTGATCGAAGTCGGCCGCGGAAAACTTGCGCCCGCCGGTATTCAGGAACTGTTCGCGCTGCGCGACCGTTCCAAGTCTGGCCCGAACATGCCGCCGCAAGGTTTGTGCCTGGAGAGCGTGGAATATCCCGACCCGGCAAACTCTCTGGCATTTCGCTCTCTGGATACCCGCGAAGGTTAGCCGGAAGTCGCGCTTGGTTTCACTGGAAGGATTCGAGTAAGATACAAACGAGCGAAGCGCTAGCGAGTTCCAAATTATATCTTTACCAGAGAGAGGGGAACTGACGAATGGCTGAGGAGACGACACCGCAAGGCGCAGCACCCGCCGCACCGCCACCGGCGGCTCCGAAGGCCCCTCCTGCCGCTCCCCCTGCCGCCGCCGCTCCCGCCGCGGTCGAAAGCGCCCCTGCTGAACAGAAGATCAAGGTGCGCAAGCCCCGGCAGCGCTCCTGCGATGAAAAAGACGCCAAGGGAAAACTTTGCGCCGGCCACCTGAAGCGGTGGTACGACTATCCCAAGGAAGTGCAGGCCAAGATCGGCAAGGACGCGGAGATTTACCGCTGCGAATTCTGCAAGACGCTTTACAAGCCCGATCCCAAGCAGATGCCGCACAGCTTCACCCTGCGCTACTAGCGGCGGGTTTTGGAAATCGGCCGGGTTCCAGCCATCGTCTTGGGAAGGGCCTGGAAAGGTTCGATCTTGTGAACGGCAGGAGCAGCAACGCCAGCGCGAGTCATCCCTCCCCGACGAGGGCCAACGCCTTCGCGGTCGAGTAAACCGTGAAGCGTTACTTCACCCTACTTTTGCTCGGAGCGGCATTGACTTCGTTCATCTCCAATTTCTCGCGCAAGGCTGACGCCTCCAACGCGCCCACCGATCCCCGCATTGCCCGCGTGCTGGAACTTCTGCGCGGCAGCGTGAACGCCACCACCGAAGAACAAATCCGCATCACGGAAATTCCCGCGCCGCCGTTTCAGGAAAGCGCCCGCGCGGTGTACATGAAAAAATTGTTCGCCTCCTCGGGGCTGCGCGTGGAGACCGACGAGATCGGCAACGTGATCGGCGAGTGGTCCGGCACGTCGCCCGAAATCGTGATGCTCACGGCGCACATGGACACGGTGTTTCCCGCGGGCACCGACGTGCACGTCAAGCGCGAGGGCGGCCGGCTGCTGGCTCCCGGAATTTCGGATAATGGCACCGGACTCGCCGCGCTGGTGACCATCTCCAAAGCTTTCCGCGACGCGAAAATCAAAACCACCAAGACGATTTTGTTTGTGGCCGACGTGGGCGAAGAGGGCGAAGGAAATTTGCGCGGCATGCGCGCGCTTGCCGAGACTTACAAGAAACGCCTGAAATATGTGCTGGCGCTGGATGGCTCGGCCACCGAGTACGTGACCACCGCCGCGCTGGCTTCGCGCCGCGTGGAAATCACCATCACCGGGCCGGGCGGCCACAGCTGGTCCGATTTCGGCGCGCCCAATCCGATTCACGCCTTGGGGCGCGGGATCGCGCGATTTGTTACCGCGCGCGTGCCGGAAGCCCCGCGCACTAGTTTCAATATCGGCGAGATCGAAGGCGGCACGTCGGTGAATTCCATCCCTGCCAGCGCGCACATGAAAGTGGACCTGCGCTCGGAATCGGAAACCGAGCTGGCCACTCTGGAGGGCCTGTTGCGCGACGCCGTGAAAGCGGGCGTCGATGAGGAGATGTCTGCAGCGCGTGAACGCGGCATGGCCGGCAGCGCGAATTTGCTGAACCTCAAAATTAATGTGCTGGGCGTGCGGCCGGCGGGAGAACTGGCCGAGAATTCCCCGCTCCTCGCCGCGCTCCTCGCCGCGGACGACCAGCTCGGCAATCGTTCGCGCAAAGAACGCTCATCGACCGACGCGAATATTCCGCTTTCGATGGGCATCCCGGCAATTTCGCTCGGCGCCGGGGGAAGAAGCGGCGGGGCGCATACGCTCGACGAGTGGTACGACCCGGCGGGCAGGGAACTGGGGTTGCAGCGCGTTGCGCTCACGGTGCTGGGCGTTGCAGGCCTCGAGCCTTAGGAAATCTTCCCCTCGTACTTCTTGGCTTCGCACACTGCGGAAAAGTCAAAACGCTGTCATTCTGAGCGAAGCGAAGAATCCCTCCGTGGTTTTTGCTTGTACTTAGATCGAAGAGAGATTCTTCGCTTCGCTCAGAATGACACTACTGGGACCTTGTCCGCAGCTTGTCTCGTTTAGTTTAGCGATATGCGCGGGTCTAAACCTGACAGGCTGAAGCCTGTCCTACTTGATTGACTTCTAGCGAAATTCCACGGTCTGCATTTCCGCATCCCATGCTTTTCCGATTACAAATTGGTAGGAGATTCTGGCGCTTCGTCCCCGCAGGCTGGAGCATGTGGTGGACTTCGCTGCGGGCGCAGCAGCGGCGGCCTTAATCGAGACTTTTTCCAGGCTGTCCGCGTGCAACTTCATCACCAGGTTCTGAGATTTCAATGTCACCTGAACTTGCGGAGCGCTGGCGCAGTTGACGTCCGTGATAGTGCCTACCATCGAATAGACCTGTCCCGATTCAGTGAAGAGCGGAGGCGGAGCAGGCGCAGCAGGCGGCGCCGGTTTTGCAGCCGCAGCGGGCGTTGAGTTCGGCTCGGTTTTGTTTTCAATTCGCAGCGTGGAATCCGAAGACGATTTGGACGGTGCGGATGGTACGGGCGGCGCAGATGGCGCGGATGGGGCGCCTGCAGTGGCTGGGGGAGGCGGAGGAGGCGCCTGCCGTGGAGAGATTCGTGCCGCGGCGTCAGCAGGTCTGTCGCCTGTAGCAGAGCGATTGCCCGCGGAAACCGGATTGCGCGGCGACATTCTGGCGCGCGCTTCTTCCGGATGGCTCAACTCATCCTGAATCCCGGCGGTTTGCCGCTGGTAATTGGCATTTCCCGGCGCGAGTTCGGCGGCGCGCTTGGCGTCGGCCAGCGCTTTGGGCAATGTTTCGGCGCGCTGCGAATAGACTAGCGCCAGGTTGGACCAGGCCGGAGCGAAGTTGGCGTTCAGCGAAACGGCCTTCTCAAATTTCTCGGCAACTCCGGCGGGCGCGTCGGCCTTGCCGGCTGCGGCCAATGCGGCCAGTCCCTGGCCGTAAAAGTTGAGCGCGTCATTGGGATCGAGTTGCGCCGCGTGATCGAAATGCTTCTGCGCTTCGTCCAAGTCATCGCGCTTGAGCATCAGAAAGCCGAGGCTTTGCTCCGCTTCGGCCAGCGACGGTTCGGACATTAGGGCTTCGTTCAATTTGTCTTCGGCGTCTTCGCTCTTTCCGCGCAGCGCCATGAAATCCGCCTCGCGCGCCTCAATCGCTGCCGCGGAAAGAGGGCGAACCGAACCTCCTGAGTCACTCGCGCCGCTGATGGGGATCTCGGCTGGAGCGCCGTTCACATTTTTAACGAAGGCTTCCAGTTTGGCCTGCAACTGGTTCAGATCGCCGAAGGCGTCGCGCGCCGCCTGCAACAAATCCGTGCCGCCCTGCACGGCGGTGACGTAGCGTTCCATGGCTTTGCTGCCCACGAATTGCGGGTCGCTGATCAGGTAGTGCAACAGCACACGCGACTCCGCGAAATAGACAGATTCCTTATTTCCCGGGCTGTAGTAAGGCGAACTGCGGTCGGCGCGAAGCACCAAGTCCAGCGGTAGAAGCGGGCTCTCAAACAGCACGCTCAAATCCTCGGGCTCGGGACGTTCCAGGCGCATGCCGCGCTCATTGAACGTGATGCTGCCGTACACCGTCGAGTATCCTTCCTCGAGCCACGGCGGCAGGTTGCGGTAGCTGCGCTTCAAAATCTCCCGCGCGTAATTCTGAAAAATTTCCGCGAAGGGAAATCGGCCGGAGGCGTTGCCGCGAATCCCGATATAAGTTTTTTCCTCGCTGGAAAACATCAGGCCCGGGGGTTGCTCTCGGGCATCGCGGCGCTTGTCAAACGGGAATTCGGGCGCCATGCGGCCAAAGGAAGGGCCGTCGCGCGCGATCAGGATGCGCACCGGAATGCCGGAGCTGACCTTGGCATTCGGCATGGTGGCTTCAAAGACGCGAATCAGGGACTCAAACTGGTCGGCGAATTTGCGGGCCGTTTTTTCACCGCCGTCGCTGGCGACGATGAAATGCGCGGTGCGAATCTCCACCCACGGCTCGATCTTTTCTTTTTTTTCTTTTTCCGGCTTGTCCTTGTCCTTATCTTTGTCCGAACCGCGAGCGGATGGGCAAAGCAGCGCCGCGAGGAGAAACAAAACCGCCAGGCTGGCATGGGCTCGAATGAAGTGGCGAAATGACACGATTATTCTTTGTGCCAACGAATTCGATCTCCCTGAGTTTAGCAGACTGCCCTTGCGGGGCGCTCCGGAATCGTCTTTAGTGCGATTCCAACGCCAGCGGGCAGGTTGCCTTTGCGCCGCTGGAACAATAAACTCAGACCCTCCATGACACCATCGAACAGAACCAGCGGGCACGGTCCGCGCCGGCGATCCCCGAATCGGATTCTTCGTCTCTCGTGAGCCTCCGTACCAAAGCTCATTGCGTCCTGCTGCTGTGTTCCTTTTTGTGGGGCGTTACCTTCGTGGTGGTGAAGGATGCCCTGGCCGATATCTCCGTTTTCGGATACCTGGCGGCCCGTTTTCTGCTGGGCGCCCTGCCCTTGATCTGGATCTACCGCCACGACCTTCGCAAACTGACGCGCGACGAAGCCTGGGCCGGCGTGCAACTCGGCCTGCTCATGTTTGGAGGCTACGCGTTTCAGACCGCCGGGATCGCCCGTACGACGCCGTCGAAGGCCGCGTTCATCACCGGACTGAGCGTGGTGCTCGTGCCGGTCTTTCTGGCCGCGTTCTGGCGCAAAAAGATCGGCGCAGCGGCCTGGATGGGGGCTGCGGCGTCTTTCGTGGGATTGTATCTGCTCACCGTTCCGGTGGAGGGAATCGTCGATCTCAATCGCGGCGATGTTCTGGTGATGGGTTGCGCGGTGCTGTATGGATTTCAAATCATCTACATCGCGCGGTATACGGGAAAATATTCGCTCGGAGCGTTGAGCTGCCTGCAAGTAATTCTCGCCGGCGTGCTCTCGGCGATTGCCGTACCGGTGTTGAACGTCACGCACGTGGAAAATTTCTTTGTACGCTACACGTTTCAAATGGAGTTTGGGGTCATCGTCACGGCGATCTTCACCACTGCGCTGGCGTATCCGCTTCTCGTATGGGGCCAGAAGCACACGACGGCCACGAATACCGCGCTGATCCTCACCTCAGAGCCGGTGTTCGCGGCGATTACGTCGTTCGTCGTGCTGCACGAACGGCTGGGAGGCCGCCCGCTGGCCGGAGCGATCTTGATACTTGGCGGAATTTGCATCGCCGAGTGGAAGGGAACTGTTCCCGCCGGCGGGGCTTAAAACTCATCTCAGTTGACTCGGACAGCCGGGCGAACGGTTCGCGTGGATTTGAGCTTTCGGAGAAAACCTTGGCGCTGGCGAATCAAAACCCGCACCCTTGAACGGCGCAAGGGTGCGGCACCCGGCTGGTTTGGGGGACAGAAGTACACGACGATCACGAACACCGTGCTGATCCTTACCTCCGAGCCCGTTGACTCACCATGGAAAGTTGGCTTTCCACGTATTGAGTCGCTAGGAACTTAAAGTCCAGGGTTGTGAATTTCGGGTGCCGCACCCTTGTGCCGTTCAAGGGTGCGGGTTTAGATTCGCCCCGCCAGAAATTTTTCCACCGGCAATTTATTACTGCGGCGAGTATTTCGAGTCCACAGGAGAATACCGAGTAGCGCTCGGATGATGCGACTTCTCGTACTCCGCGATTTTCGCATTCTGTTTCAGCGTTAAGCCAATTTCGTCCAAGCCCTCGAGCAGCATGTGCTTGCGAAAGACGTCAATCTCGAAGGGGTAGCTCAAACTCTCTGAGTTGGAAACGGTTTGCGCGGGCAAATCGACCGACAGCGAATATCCCTCCTCCCGTTCAGCACGCCGGAAAAGTTCATCGATCTGCGCTTCAGGAAGCTTCACCGGGAGCAGCCCGCTCATGAAACAGTTGCTGTAAAAAATATCCGCATAGCTCGGCGCAATGATGGCGCGAAATCCGTAATCAGCGAGGGCCCACGGGGCATGCTCGCGGCTCGAGCCGCAGCCGAAGCCGGCGCGCGCGAGCAGAATCGAAGCGCCCTGGTAGCGCGGCCAGTTCAGGATGAAATCGGGATTCGGCCGGTCGCCAGGCAGGTAGCGCCAATCGTAAAACAGCACCTTGCCGTAGCCCTCCTTGGTCTGCAGTTTCAAAAACTGCTTGGGCACCATCTGGTCGGTGTCTACGTTGACGCGGTCCAGAGGCAGGACCAGACCGACATGTTTCGAAAAGGGCTGCATTTTATCTCCGTAAGTTGTGGCGCACGCTTTAGCTTGTGCGCTGAACTGCCTATTGTCTCGACAGCGACCAAATAAACACTCCTGGGCTGACCAGTATTGCGGAAGAACTCAAAATGTTGTCATTCTGAACGAAGCGAAGAATCTCTCCGTGGGTTTTGCTTCTACTTAGATCAAAGAGAGATTCTTCGCTTCGCTCAGAATGACAAAACAAGGAAATTTTCCGCACCTTGTGAAGCTACTAAAGGCTCTGCCACTACTCTTCAACATTCCATTCGCGCACGTCCACAAAATGTCCGGCGATGGCAGCGGCTGCGGCCATGATCGGGCTGACCAGGTGCGTGCGGCTGTCCTTACCCTGGCGGCCTTCGAAATTCCGATTGGAAGTGCTGGCGGCGCGCTCTCCGGGCAGCAGGATGTCCGGATTCATTCCCAGGCACATGCTGCATCCGGCGTCACGCCATTCGAATCCGGCGTCGCGGAAAATTTTGTCGAGGCCTTCGGATTCGGCCGCCGCTTTAATGGTCATCGATCCAGGCACCACCAGCGCGCCCTTAAGCGTCTTGGAGATGTGTTTTCCGGCTACCACGCGTGCCGCGGCGCGCAGATCGTTGATGCGGGAATTGGTGCACGATCCGATGAACACGCGATCCACCGGGACATCCACGAGCGGCGTGCCGGGTTTCAGATCCATGTAGGTCAGGGCGCGCGCGGCCGCCTTCTGATCGCCCGGATCGCTGAACGATCCCGGATCGGGTACCTTGCCGGTGACGCCGGTGACCATTCCCGGGTTGGTGCCCCAGGTTACCTGCGGCGCGATCGACGCGGCGTCGAGCTCCACGGTGGCGTCAAAGTGCGCGCCGGAATCCGTCGGCAGTGTCTTCCATCCCCCGACGGCCTCCTGAAATTCCTTGCCGCGCGGCACGTACGGGCGTCCTTCGAGATATGCGAAGGTCGTGTCGTCGGGCGCGATCATTCCGGCGCGCGCGCCGCCCTCGATGGACATGTTGCAAACGGTCATGCGGCCTTCCATGGACAGAGCACGAATGGCTTCGCCCGCGTACTCGAAAACGTATCCAGCGCCGCCGCCGATACCGATCTTGCCGATGATGGCGAGAATGATGTCCTTGGCCGAAACTCCCTTGCCGCGCTTGCCATTGACGATGACGTGCATGGTCTTGGATTCGTATTGCTGCATGCATTGCGTCGCCAGAACGTGTTCGACTTCGCTGGTTCCAATGCCGAACGACAGGGTGCCGAACGCGCCGTGGGTTGATGTGTGGCTGTCGCCGCAGACAATCGTTTGCCCGGGCTGCGTCAATCCCAACTCCGGACCGATCACATGCACAATGCCCTGATTGTGGCTGAACATGTCGAAGAGCGTGATGCCGGCTTCGCGGCAACTGCGTTCCAAGGCGTCAAACTGCCCGCCGGCGGCGGCGTCGAGGATCGGCAGATTGCGATCCTTGGTCGGGACGGAATGGTCCATCACGGCAAACGTAAGGTCGGGGCGGCGCACCGGGCGTCCCGCGGCCTTCAGTCCGGCGAAGGCTTGCGGCGAGGTCACTTCATGGATGAGGTGACGATCGATGTAGATGAGCGCGGGTTCCCCGGGCTCCTGGCGCACCACGTGGGCATCCCATATTTTCTTGTACATCGTACGCGAAGTCATATTTGTGCATCCTAATCTAGCAAGTCCGGAAGCGGCGTGCGATCGAATTTGCCGCCGCTCGAGGCGCAACTTCATTTGATCGCGAAAAGGGCTGTAGATCAAATTTATAATGATTGTGAGAGTTATAAATCGCGATTATAGAGGGATCGAGTAGGACAGGCTTCAGCCTGTCTGGTTTTGTTTAGCGTCGGGCGCAAATCTAAACCAGACAGGCTGAAGCCTGTCCTACGTGTTGTTCGTGGAACACGTTGGTACAGCCCTCACCGTACGCCCAGCGTCGAAGTGAGTGGTATAATCCACGGCGAACCATCTCCGCGAACCGGGGTTCGCGCGTGGCACAAGAGGGGTGAAGAATATGGGCACACAGCTTCGAGAGGTTGGCGCATTTCTGCGCAACCGCAAGATTCTGGCGACGCTGCTGGTTACCGTGACGCTGGCAATCGGAATGCTCATCGGCACGGTGATTTCCGGGCGCGTGGGAGCCTCGCATCCCGCGGCTGCCGTGGGCGGATCGCCGCTGGCAATTCCCGATCCAGTGCAGCTTTCGAGCGCCTTTGCCTCGATCGTCAAGCAAGTGCAGCCGGCGGTCGTGAATATTTCTACCACGCAAGTCATTGAGCAGCGCGGTCGCGGGCGCAACACTCCCGGCCAACGCAATCGCGGCGGCGAAATGGCTCCGCCCGATGAACAGCAAGGGCCGGATCAGGATCAGCAGCCATTCCAGGATTTCTTCAACCGTTTTTTTGATTTCCCGCAGCAGGGCCCGCAGGCGGAGCGCAGCCTGGGCTCCGGCGTGATCGTCGATAAGAAGGGTTTCATTCTCACCAACAATCACGTCGTGGATCAGGCTACCAAGGTGCAAGTCACGCTGAACGGGGAACAGACTCCCTACACGGCTAAAGTTGTCGGAATCGACGAAGAAACCGACCTGGCCATTCTGAAGATCGAAGTGGGACACGATTTGCCCTTTGCCAAACTCGGCAATTCCGATTCCGTCCAGGTGGGAGACTGGGCGCTGGCGATCGGTAATCCGTTCGGCTTTTTGCAAGGGAGCGTCACGGCGGGAATCATCAGCGCCAAGGATCGCGGCAACGTCGGCCAGCAGTTCCAGCGCTTTCTGCAGACTGACGCGGCCATCAATCCCGGGAATTCCGGCGGTCCGCTCGTCGATATGGCCGGACAGGTGATCGGCATCAACACCGCCATCATCACCGGCGGCCACGGCAATGAGGGCGTCGGATTTGCGCTGCCGTCGAACACGGCAATCGGCGTCTACAACCAGATCATCAGCAACGGCAAAGTAACGCGCGGCTCGATCGGCGTAAGCTTCACCGAGACGCAGGGCAGCAATCCCATCGTGCTGAAGGAACTGGGCGCCACTTATGGCATCGTGCTGCAGCGCGTCGAAGCGGGCAGCCCGGCGGAGAAGGCAGGCTTGCAGTCCGGCGACGTGGTAACCAGCGTTAACGGCAAACCGGTGCACAACGGAAACGATCTGGTGAATCCGATTGCCTCCACCCCCATCGGAAATTCCGTGCGCGTCACCTACCTGCGTGACAAGAAAGAGCACGAAGCTTCCATCACCGTGGCCGACCGCACCAAGATTTTCCCGGATCGCACCGCCAACGGCGGCGGAAATGACAATGGACCGACGCCCGCCGAGTTCGGCCTGCGCCTCGAAGATCTGGGGACCGACCGCGCGCGTCGCGCCGGATACGAAAACATGAAGGGCGCCCTCGTGACTGAAGTCGATCCGGCGAGCTTTGCCGAAGACATCGGCTTCGTTCGCGGCGACGTGATCACCGAAGTGAACCACACGCAGGTGAACAACGTGTCCGAATATCGCCGTGCCGTTTCTAACTTGAAGGCGGGAGCGGACGTTCTGTTCAAGGTCCAGCGGCGGTCGGGCAGCGATCAATTCGATACGGTCTATCTGGCGGGCGTGGTTCCGGCTCCCGAACAGTAGAACGCCCGGTCAACAGAACATGATCAAACGAACCCTGATGTTCCTTCTGGGGGCCGCGCTGGCGATCAGCGCGGCCTCTGTTGTGTCCGCCGCGGGCCGCCCCGGTTCCGCGCAGACTTCCTCCACGGCCGCGAAAAAGAAAAAGGTCGCCGCGAAATCCAAGAAGAAAGCCAAGACCAAGGGCCAGACCGCGCCCGATCCCGATCGTATCCGGGAAATTCAGACCGCGCTGCAAAAGGACGGCTCGTACGAGGGAGAGCCCAACGGAAAATGGGACAGCGCGACGATGGATGCGATGCGCAAGTACCAGGATAAAAACGGCCTGAATCCCACCGGGAAAATCGACGCCCCTTCTCTGAACAAGTTGGGACTGGGATCGGGAACGGCGGGCAAAGGCGCGCCGGTGCCTGCAACTACCTCTTCCGCCACCCCAAAAGCGCCGACGGATCCATCCGAAAAATAAGCTGTTATCGTCCCTAAAATTCTGCGCGCTTGTGTAGGACAGGCTTCAGCCTGTCTGGTTTTGGCTAGCGTCATGCTTACATCTAAACCAGACAGGCTGAAGCCTGTCCTACTTAATGCATGGAAAATTTCTTTATATTTATAGCGGACGCGGAACAGGGGACGACCGCGCCCATTCGATCATCGGGTGCGAACGGCCGCAGTCCAGGCATCCCGTGGTTGCGAATTGCGCGGAGCACTGCGGGCAGGTGGCCTGCGTTTGAAATGTATCGAAGGCCTTCGAGCATTTCGAGCAGCGCCAGAACTCGCCGAGGGGCGGCGACGTCAGGCAGGACGGGCAGGAAAATTCGCGGTGGCGCGGCAATTTTGCCAGGCGCAAGAGCGCCCGCGCCTGTTGCCACCCTCTCCAGCAGTTCATCAATATAAATATTGCGATAACGATGTACCAGGTGGACTGGGACCTCAACGCGACGACGATGAGTCCCGCAACCGCTAGCAATCCAATCGCAGTGGCGGCCATCAAGCTGCGCGCGCGTCCCATTACGAACCACAGCAGGGATCGCAAAATCTGTCCGCCGTCCAATGGATAGATCGGCAGCATGTTGAATTTCAGAAGAGCGACGTTAATCACCGCGACGGTCTGCAGCAACAAGAAAAAGTCTGGCATCGTTTCCGCGAAGCCCATCGCACCGAACGACCGCCCCAGGACCCAAAAGACCGGAACGAGGACGAGGTTGACGAGCGGCCCGGCAGCGATGCTCCAGAGAAACGCGCCGGGCCGCTGCGGCGGATTCACATAAGCAACTCCGCCGAGCGGCCACAGCACAATTTGATCTGCGATCCCGCCAACCTGCCGGCAGGCCAGCGCATGCCCAAACTCGTGAAGCAGCACAATCAGAAACAGCGCCAGGTATTCGAGGATGTTCCACGTGATC
>DATGJQ010000028.1:0-30713 GCA_035295105.1 Candidatus Acidiferrales bacterium
GCCCCATCCATGGGCCGCGCCGTTCACCGTCCAGGATCCCACGCGCTGCAGCGGTGAAATCAACTCGACCGCCCACACCCGGATCAGGCGCACCTGGCGTTCACGCTTGATCTGCACCGCCAACAGCAGCACCTGGGTGACCACCACGGTGGCCAGCAGCGTCAGGGATTTATGCCGTGAGGGAATTGCAATCATCGGAAGCCGGGGGCCAGCTTTCAAAAAATTTTGTTGCCGGTACTGCCGTTGCTCTTCAACATCGTTACGCCAAATCGTTGCGTCGTTTCTTGATTCAGTCCGTTCTCAATGTACTCAGGTCTTGATGTGCTTAGGTCTTGATTTAGTCAGTTCTCGATTTAGCCAGCTCTCGATTTCGGAGGTCGGGACTTCAGTCCCGACGTAGTCGCTTTCTTCTCTGGGCTTTAGCCCCTGAAGCTTCAGGGCCTAAAGGCCACTTACCACAACTCCGGACGTCCGACCTGAAGGTCGGACCTCCTAAAAGCAAACCTTGATCGCCTCGCGCCGCTCTTAATCAATCGAGACCAGCCGCAGCAGGCGGAAATCGCTGAGCATTTTTCCTGTGCCCAGCACCACCGAGGCCAGTGGATCGTCGGCGATGGATACCGGCAAGCCGGTTTCCTCGCGGATGCGCTTGTCGAGATTTTTGAGCAGCGCGCCACCGCCGGTCAGCACGATGCCGCGGTCGCTGATGTCCGCGGACAGCTCGGGCGGGGTGCGCTCGAGCGCCACGCGGCAGGCGTTCAGGATCGTGGCCACGCATTCGGATAGCGCTTCGCGGATTTCACTGTCATCAATCGTGACAGTTCGCGGCACGCCTTCGATCAGATTGCGGCCTTTCACTTCCATCGTCAGCGGCTTTTCCAGCGGGTAGGCTGAACCGATTTCCATCTTGATCTGTTCCGCGGTGCGCTCGCCCACCAGCAGGTTGTACTTGCGCTTCAGGTACTGCATCACGGCTTCGTCCATTTCATTGCCCGCGACGCGCACCGACCTGGAATATACGATGCCGCTCATGGAGATGACGGCGATGTCGGTCGTGCCTCCGCCGATGTCCACCACCATGTTTCCCGATGGCTCTTCGATCGGCAGGCCCGCTCCGATGGCCGCGGCCATGGCCTGCTCCACGAGATACACTTCGCTGGCGCGCGCGCGATAGGCCGAGTCCTGCACGGCGCGCTTTTCCACCGGGGTGATTTCGCTGGGCACGCCGATGACGATGCGCGGATGCACCAGCATGCGCCGGTTATGCGCCTTCTGAATGAAATAGGTAAGCATCTTCTCGGTCACCTTGAAGTCGGCGATGACGCCGTCCTTCATCGGTTTGATGGCCACCACGTTGCCGGGCGTGCGGCCGAGCATGTCCTTGGCTTCCTTGCCGACCGCCACCACCTCCGCGCTGTTCTTGTTGATGGCTACGATGGAGGGCTCGTTCACCACGATGCCTTTGCCCTTGGAGTAGACCAGCGTGTTGGCCGTTCCCAGATCGATCGCGAGGTCCGAGGAAAATAAACTGAAGACCGAGCGAAGGTTGTAACCGTTGTTGAGCATAGTTCCCTCAGTGCCGGAGAGCGCGCGCGGCTGCTGGTTGCCGCTTCCGCTCCGATGTTGTCCGGCTGCCCCTCCCTAATATATTCCTGCAGGCTCCGGTCGTGCGCCTGCACCGGCCGCCCCGGTTATGGAATCACAATCTCGACGCGCTTGATGGCCGTACCACCGCGCCGGTTCTGTCCCGTCAAGACAATCGTTTGGCTGCCGCGCGTGAGCGGAGCCGTAAAATATTTGAAAGTTCCATCGCTCCGGATATCGGCAACCTGCTCGCCGTTGATGATGAGCGCCGCGCCCGGTTCGGTGCGCCCGGTGATCTCTACCACGTTACCATGCAACTCGGTGCTTCCGACCTCCAGGAGCATCTCCTGGCCCTTGCCCTGTGTCGCGAGCGTAAACTTGAAGGTATCGCTCGGAGCGCTGACGCGCTTCTGCTGGTCGGTGGCCAAAACATCCCAGAAGTAGTCGCCCTGGTCGAATCCGGTGATTTCCACGGACGTTCCGGTCAGCTTGCGATCCTCCACGATCCGCGAAAACATGGAGGTGGTGCTGATGCGCAGCTCGTAGCTGACCGCGTCCTGCACCGGCTTCCATTCGAAACGCACGGGCGCCTTTTTGGGATCAGGCACGATCAAGGGCTGCAGGTTCAGCGGCTGGGTCAGGTCCGGGGGCGCCAAAACATTGGACTTCACCACCGGGCCGCCGCTGGACGGCACAGTCACCCGCTCCCATCGGCCGATCTCGACATGCTGGCGGCCATCCGTCGTGGAGAGTTCGGCGGCGCCGGCGGACACCGTGATTTCACCCTCGCTCGTGGAGGGATCGCTGCGCACGGCGGCGCGGCTGTTCTGCTGCACCGAGGCCACAGCGTTGGAAAATGAGACCTCGGCCTTGGATTTCGGCGAGTCCCAGGTGCCGGTGGCCAAATCCACGGCGCCCGAGGAAATGTGCATGGCCACACGCGTTTCGCTGTCCCGGCCAACGGAATTTTCTTCGACCGTGACCAACGTATCCGATTGGACGGTATACGTCGTGCCGTCGGCAAAGGTGATCCGCGCCACTCCGTCTCCGCTCGTCTGGATCAGGTCTCCCTTATCCAGCGCCATGCGGTAATCCGCGGCCACCCACTGCACGGAATTCACTTTCTTAATCTGCACGCGGCCGTCCAGGTTGACGAACTTGGCCTGCTTGGCGGTAAGCTGTGCGGTGGAAGGCGCGCCGGCGCCGAGCGCCTGGGAAATCCGGGCGATGGCCCCGCTATACGCTTCCGGAAAGATTAGATACAGGATGGCCATGACCACGGCGAAGATCAAGATCACGTAAATGGCTACAGTGCGGTAGGTTACAGTTTTCCAATAGATCTCAACGTGAGAGGTCTTGGGCCGTGGCGCTAGCGGTGGTCTTTGAATCGGCATGAGGGTATGGCTGAGAATTCACCCAGGATCAAAATTTAGCATGGCGATCTTCGCGACGGTACCACGGTGCCACGTTGAGTTTCTCGTGGAGCAATACTCCGGCCAGTTGCGCCACTGGCTCCCTGGTTCCCCCAGGTCGCGAGCGGCCTTGCCAGGCGTTCCTTCCGTCAAACACCGGGGGCATGCGGACGGATTCGCCTTTCATGCGGCAAATTCTTTCCGCCTGCGCGGTGAGTCCGTTCCGCTAGGCGCTCCGCGATTCTTGGTTTAGGATAGGCTACGTTCTGGCCGTGCCGCGCGCGTGCTCCATGCCTGAACGCGCGCCTGATCCAAAAAATTTCCGTGAGCGGGAGTGGTGATGGAAATAGAACTGAGTCTGGAATTTTTGCGCGTCGTGGAGCATGCGGCCATCGAATCGGCCAAGACCATGGGCCGCGGGGACGGCCACATTGCCGACCAGGCCGCCGTCTCTGCCATGCGCAAGGTAATGGACGAGGTGCCCATGGACGGCACCATCGTGATCGGAGAGGGCGAGCGGGATGAGGCGCCCATGCTGTTTATCGGCGAAAAAATCGGCGCCGCGCAGCACGTGCGGGGATTCAATTTTCCCGCCGTGGACATCGCCGTCGATCCCCTGGAAGGCACCAACCTGTGCGCCACCGGAGCGCCCGGGTCGATCACCGTGCTGGCCGCCAGCGAAAAGGGCGGCTTGCTGCATGCCCCCGATCTGTACATGGAAAAAATCATCGTGGGGCCCTCGTGCAAAAGCTGCGTGGAACTGGACGCGCCGGTGAAGGAAAACCTGAGCGCCATCGCCAAGCGGCTGGATCGCGATGTGGAAGACCTGGTGGTGATCGTTCTCGACCGCCCGCGCCACGAACAGCTCATCGCCGATATTCGCGCTACCGGAGCGCGCATCCGGCTGATCGGCGATGGCGATCTTTCCGCCGGAATTTCCGCCGCGGTGATCGGCACGGGAGTGCACGCGGTCATGGGCATCGGCGGCGCCCCCGAAGGCGTGCTGACCGCGGCGGCGCTGCGCTGCCTGAATGGGGAAATTCTGGCGCGCCTGGTGGTATCCAAGCCCGAGCACGAAGAGCGGCTGGCGAAAATGGGAATCAAGGACGGCAAGCGCGTGTACCGCACCGAGGATCTGGCGCCGGGAAAGAAAATTATTTTTGCCTGCACCGGTGTGACCGACGGAAACCTGCTGCGCGGCGTGCGATTTTTTGGAGAGGGGATCCGCACGCAATCGCTGGTCGTGACACTCGATGAACGGCAGGTGCGCTTCATTGACACGGTGACGCTGGACAAGCGTCCGGACGTGAAAGTTCGCTTCGCTTAAAAAGAACATGCATGCGTGTTCCCGCTAAAGACTCTGTGCGGGAGCCTGGTGTGTATGTAGCGCCCGCCTTCAGGCGTGGCATTGTGCCGTAACCCAGATGCCCGCCTGAAGGCGGGCGCTACACGACTGCCCGTAACCGCGGCTCACGAGACTTTCGACACAGGGACATTCAAACGCCTATGAGTGAAACTGCCAAAACCACACCGGCCGCGCCGCCGCCGGTTCCGATCGCCGCGCTCGTGGAGTTTATTTCGCGCTCACTGGCGGCTGCCGGAATACCTCCGAACGATGCCATGCAGGTGGCGGCTCTAATGGCCGAAGCGGATGCGCGCGGCGGAGACGCCCACGGCATCTTTCGCCTGCCGCAGTACGTGAAGCAGATTGAGAGCGGCGCGGTAAATCCCCGCCCCAAAATTGAAATCGTGCGCGAGCGTCCCGGCTCCGCGCTGGTCGACGGCGACAACGGCCTCGGCCATCTGGTAATGACTCGGGCGACGCACTTGGCGATCGAAAAGGCGCGCCGGTGCGGCGTCGCCTGGGTCGGCACTCGGCGCAGCAATCATGCGGGCCCGGCGCAGCTTTATCCGCGAATGGCCGCGACGCAGGACATGATTGGAATGTATTTCTGCGTGGGCAACGCGAATCTCCTGCCGCCGTGGGGCGGCAGTGAAGTGCTGCTCAGCACCAACCCCATTTCCATTTCCGTTCCCGGCCTGCGGCATCCCACCATCACGCTGGACATGGCCACGACCAACACCGCCTTCGGCAAAATCCGGCTGAAAGCGCAGCGCGGCGAGCCGATGCCGGAGGGCTGGATGATCGACCGCGAAGGAAAACCCCTGACGGATGCGAAGCGCGCAAGCGAAGGCTTTCTTCTTCCGATCGGCGGGCCCAAGGGATATGGGCTGGCGCTGATGATCGGGCTGCTGGCGGGGACTTTGAACGGGGCCGCGTTTGGCCGCGACGTGGTGGACTACACGGTGGATTCCAAGACGCCGAGCAACACCGGGCAGACGATCATCGCTGTGAATATTGCGGCGTTCGCGGAATTGGAACCGTTCAAAGAAAGCGTGGATGAGGTGTGGGACGTCATGAAGTCTTCTCCCACGCTGCCGGGAGTGGACGAAGTGCGGTTGCCTGGGGAACGCTCCGAGCAGATTTATAGCGAGCGGATGTCGCGGGGAGTGCCGCTGAGCGATGGGCAGCGCAAGATTCTGGATGAGCTTGCGGGCCGCCTTGGAGTTCCGCCGCTGCGATAATCCCGGTGTGGTCGCATACTGCTCGCTCTGCGGAAAAAGCATCTAGTTTTGTCATTCTGAGCGAAGCGAAGAATCTCTCTTCGATTGAAAGTAACGAGAGAGATTCTTCGCTTCGCTCAGAATGACAGCGCTTTGAGTGGTTCCCTAGCCTGTTCAGGGTGTTCAGCCTGTGGCGAGTTCTTGGTGGGTCTCACGAAACAAAATTCCGCAGACTGAAGTCTGCGCCACTTAAAACCCTCATCCATCGGAGCTGGGAATTTTTAGTTCCCTGGAACGATCGGGACGATGCCCGCGCCGGCGGCGCGCCACCGGCCGTTCTGCTTGACGAAAACGCGGATCACGCGCTGCGGCCCGTTGTACTTGACGCCGGCGCTCTCGCCGCGAATCGTCGTCGTATCGGTTAGCACTGCTACGTCCGCCGAGACGTAGCGCACCTGAATATCGTCCGGATGGATTTCGTTCAAAATGACCTGGGGATCGCGGATCTGGTCAAGCTGCTGCTGCTTATTCACGATAAATCCGCCCGGATGAATTTCCACGAAATTTTCGGCGAAGAGCCAGGCCATCGTCCCGGTGTCGCGATTGTGCGCGGCGTCCAGCCAGATGTGGTCCAGGACCGCAATGGTCGCGGCGGGACTTTCCATCGTGCTGGCCGGCTTTTTCGGCGCCTGGCCGAGGGCGACTCCGCCCCATGCAACAATCAGGAATATGCCGGCGATCAGCCCGTACGCGCGTGTCATGGTTCTTGTTCCTCCCTTGGAATTCGGCCCAACTCAGCTACTGAACCCAGCTACTGAACTCAGGCGCTACTTTTTCGTGCGGTCCTCGTTCATGACCACGCCGGTCGCGTGCCATTCGCCGTTCTCTTTGATCACCACGCGAAACACGTTGAACACGCCGTCCAGGCTGTTGCCCTTGGCGTCATGGCCTTTCAGCGTGGTGTGATCGGTGAGAATGGCGACATTGCCAAAAACGTGAGCTTGAACATTTTCGGGATTGATCGACACGATTACGGGATGATCCGGCGACTTCAGAATTCCGAGCCATTCCTTCTTGGTGTACATTTGGCCGTTGGCCAGAACCAGAACGTAGCTGTCGGCAAAAAACTTCTCCAGGTAAGCGAAGTCTCCGGTGCGCTCGGAATCCAGCCATTTGTGGTCGAGCGCGTTCCAGTCCTCGCCGCCCGCAGCGGGTGTTGCGGCTTTGGTTTGCCCAAACGACAGCGGTGCGCACAGCAGGCTCAACAGCAGCATTGCGGCAAATACCGGTTTCCTCATCACCCTTCCTCCCATCCGCCCTGTTAGATCGCTACTCACAAACGACGACAAACTACAGAAACTTTTTCAGGCCGCCGCGCCCGAAAACTCAGATCCAATCCCGGCGTCCGCGCTCACGGCCGTATGCCGGCAACATTCAAGCGCAGCCGGTACAAGCCCGTAACGGCCGTGAAGTACAAAGTTTTTCCGTCGGCGTCGCCCCATGCCAGGTTGGCGGGATTTTCCGGCGGACGAATCGTGCCGAGGTGTTTGCCTTCTGGAGTCAGAACCCAGATGCCGCCGGGACCCGCGCCATAAATGTTTCCTTTTTGATCGATCTTCATCCCGTCCGGCACGCCATCCTCCTTGGCGGAGGACATGTCGATCAGCAGTTTCTTGTTGGCCAGGGTGCCGTCGGGTTGAACGTCAAAGCGCCAGTAGGTTTTGGAGGCGGAGTCATTGATGTACAGATATTTTTCATCCGGCGAAAACGCCAGGCCGTTGGGCGCTTGAAAATCCTTGTTGACCACCTGCAGTTTTCCCTTGGACAGCAGGAAGACGCCGGCGAACGGCAATTCCTTCTTGGGATCTTCCGGCCCTTTGCGCAGGCCGAACGGCGGGTCGCTAAAATAGAGCGAGCCGTCGGACTTGTAAACCAGATCATTGGGGCTGTTGAGGCGCTTGCCCTCGAAGTGGTCCGCAAGCACGGTGCGCTTGCCGTCCTTCTCCAGGCGCATGATGCCGCGATCGCCGTGCTGGCAGTAGGTGACGCGGCCCTCTTTGTCGAGCGTGACGCCGTTCGAGCCGTAGAGCGTGACCACCGCATGTCCGTTGTTCAACTGGTAGCCGGCGTCTCCCGGATCGTTGCCAGCGAAACCGCTCTTGGGCAGGAACACCGAAACTTTCTTGTCCTGCGGATTCCATTTGTCGATGACGTTGGCGGGAATGTCGCTGAAGAGCAGATAACCGGGAGGCGTCGAGTGCACCCACACCGGGCCTTCGAGGAAGCCGAAGCCGTCAGCCAGTTTTTCAATCTTGGCGTTGGCCGGAATCAGCGCGTCCAGCGCCGGATCGAGGCGGATGATTTGCCCGCCGTTCTGCGCGGAAAGCGCAACTCCGGTAAGCAACACCGCCAGCGCACAAACGAGAACCGCTGCTTTTCTATTCATGAGCGAGCCACACTCCTCCAGAGATTTACTTGCGCGGCGATCCCACGCGCGAGATGGGCCCTCAGAAATGCCCGTTGCCTCCGACGGCCTCGCAGTTCAGTGAACGTTTAACTCAACTATCTGGCTTATAACAGCGCGATCGAAATCAAGTCAACTGATTTACGCCTGATAAATAGATGCGGGCGGCGCGTGATCCCCACCCTCGCGGCGCGCGAGGGTGGGGAAACCGGCGGTGGGAGCGCAGGAACGCTCGGTGACTTCGAATCGATCTTACTTCAAATCATTGCGGACGATTTTTCCGCCCTTCATCACGAGTTTGATTCTCTGAAGCTCGGAAATATCCTTGATGGGATCGCCGGAGACCGCTACGAGATCGGCGTACTTCCCTTTTTCCAGCGAGCCGACTTCGTTCTGCCAGCCCATGGCTTCGGCATCCACCGCGGTGGCCAGTTGAATGGCCTTGGCGGGCGCCAGGCCGTGCTTCACCAGCCACTCAAATTCTGTGTACTGGTCGCCGTGCGCGTAGGGATCGCCATCGACGCCGCTGCCAAACATCATTTTCACTTTCATGGCCAGACCCATCTGAAAGGTTTTCTCGAAGATCGCCGGCAGATCGTATTTTCCGCCGGTCTCTTTGCGGTCCCGCGCCACAATTTCCGGCAGCGAGTAGCGGTAGCCGGTGACGTCCCAATAGATGCCCTTCTGGTTCATCATGGTCATCTCGGATTCATCGAGCGCCTGGCCATGTTCGATGGTATCGACGCCGGCCTGCACCGAATAGCGCAGTCCGTCTCCTCCATACGCATGCGAAGCCACCGCTTTATGGTGGCGATGCGCCTCATCGACGATGGCCTGCACTTCGTCGAGGTTCAGCATGGGCTCGACAAACAGTTCTCCGGTGGGGCTGAAGGAATATCCGCCCGCGGGAAAAATCTTGATGAGGTCCGCGCCGTAGCGGATCTGCTCGCGAACCGCTTCGCGCGCCTGCAGCACGCCGGTGATGCTCTGCTGCCCGCCGGTGAGATTCCCGCCGGGCGCGCCGATGTAGTTGGAGCCGGCGCCGCCGATTCCGCGCGTGGCGACCTGCATGCGGGGACCTTCGATCAATCCTTTATTGATGGCGTTGCGCACGTCCACGTCGCCGTAGCCTTCACCGTGGGTGGCGCAGTCGCGCGCGGACGTAAATCCGGCCAGCAAATCGGTGCGCACTTCTTTCACGGCGGAGATGGTCCAGGCTTCGGTTGAGGTAGTCACGCGCGCGCCGTTGGAAAGGCTGTCATACATGTGCGTGTGAGCGTCGATCAGTCCGGGCAGGACGGTGGCCTGGCTGAGATCGATCACCTTTGCGCCCTCGGGAATTTTGACGCGGTCCGCCGGGCCGGCTTCGGTGATGCGGTCGCCCTGAATCAGGATGACCTGGTCGTTCAACATCTGTGCGGTCTTGCTGTCAAACATGTGGCCGGCGCGAACGGCTACCAGCGCCTGCGGGGCGGCCTGCGAATGTAAAGCTGCGGTCGCCGCGAACATTACGAGGAACGCGCCAGCAAGCAATCTCCTCCGAATCATCCGATCCTCCAGTAAAAGTCTAAAATGGCTATGGCCTGTAATTTATCACGACTGGCGCTCGATCCCCAGAGTGCCGCCTGCTTGGGTATACAATTCCTTTGGGGGATCGCCATGAAAAAGACACAGGCGGAACTGGCGCGGCAGTTTCTCGAGCTTCACCGCGGGCCAAAAATCCTGCTGCTGCCGAACGCGTGGGACGTGGCCAGCGCGCGAATTTTTGAGGAAGCGGGATTTCCGGCGATCGCCACCTCCAGCGCCGGCGTCGCGTTTTCGCTGGGCTACCCGGACGGCCAGAAAATTTCGCGGGACGAAATGCTGGGCATGGTGCGACGGATTGCCGAAGCCGTCGAGGTTCCGGTCACGGCCGATGTCGAAGCGGGATACGGAACCACGCCCGAAGAAGTCGCCGAGACGACGCGGGCGGTGATCGCCGCGGGCGCCGTGGGAATGAACCTGGAGGACGGCATCGAAGAAAAACCCGAATATCTGGCGGACTTGAGCCGGCAAAAAGAAATTATCCTGGCAATTTTGGGCGCCGCGGCGGCGGCCCGCGTTCCATTCGTGCTGAACGCGCGCACCGATATTTTTCTCAACGGGATCGGCGCGGCGGAGACGCGCATGGCGCGGACCATCGAGCGGCTGAACGCGTATCGCGCCGCCGGAGCACAGTCACTCTTCGCCCCCGGCGTAAAGGACCGCGAGCCAATTGCGCAACTGGCGCGCGGAGTCACCGGCCCGCTGAACATTTTGGCGACGGTAGGCACGCCCAGCACTCTGGAGTTGCAACAGCTAGGCGTAGCCCGAGTGAGCGTCGGCTCCGGCCCAATGCGTTCCGCGCTGGGTTTTCTGGCGCGCATGGCGCGCGAGCTTCGCGACCGCGGAGATTTCCAAGTGATGACCGAAGGCAGCATTCCCTACCCGGATGCCAATAAACTGTTCCAACGCAAGTAGGACAGGCTTCAGCCTGTCAGGTTTAGATTCAAAAACGGCAAGCGTGAAACCGGCAAGCGGACACCTCTCCCACGAGTCCTATAAAGTTTCCCGCACTTGACTCGTCCATCCTTCAGTTATACAACTAGCAAACAAGTGCGCGATCTACTCCGAGGTGCGATTTTGCGGAAAATTTTATTTACGGCTGTAGTGACGGCATTGTGTTTGTTCCCATCGCCACACAGCGTTTTCGCGCATCACGGCTTCTCGGTAGAGTTCGACAAGGATAGTCCCATCACCCTCACCGGCACCGTTACCAAAATGGAATTCATGAATCCGCACATCTATTTTTATGTGGATGTGAAGGGCAAGGACGGCAAGGTGGTGAACTGGGCGTTCGAGGGCGGCCCGCCGAACGTGATTTACCGGCAGGGCTGGCGGAAGGACACGCTGAAGCCGGGCGACGTGGTCACCGTGAAGGGATTTCGGGCGAAAGACGGCTCGCACCTCGGCGCGTGCTCGACGGTAAAGCTTCCCGACGGACGCGAAGTTTCCGCCGGCTCGGGCGGCGTCTCGCAGAACGCGTATGGCGCGGCGGGTTCCGATGGCAAAAAATAAGCGGAACGAAAGTCGCTGCGCGGACCGGAGCGCGGTATGAGGAAATATTTTCGCGCCGGCCATTTTTCAGCCGCAGCGTTGTTCGTTGCGCTGCCTTTTCTACCGGCGTGCGGCAGCCACGCAGCTTCGGGAAATCCGGCTGCTACGCCGCCCGATCTGAACGGAGTGTGGTCCGCTCCCTTCACGCCGGATATTTCCAAAACGCTGGGGCGCCAGCCTCCCTTCACGCCGTACGGCGCGGCGAGATTCGCAAAAGAGGATGAGATCGACGATCCGCTGACCAAATGCTTGCCCATCGGGCCGGCGCGCGGAATTCAGGCCGGGATCATGCCGTTTCAAATTGTGCAGACACCCGCGGTGTTCACCATCCTTTTTGAGAATCAGCACACTTTCCGAATTATTCACACGGACGGGCGCAGCCACCCAAAGGATCTGGATCCGACCTGGTTCGGGGATTCCGTCGGCCGCTGGGAAGGTGACACACTGGTAGTGGACACCGTCGGACTCGACGACCGGACTTGGCTCGACACCGCGGGGCATGAGCATAGCGACCAACTGCACCTCGTCGAGCGATTTCAAAAGATGGACGCGAACAACATCAAGTGGAGCGTCACGTTTGAAGATCCGAAATTTTTTACCGAGCCGTGGTCCATCACACTGCCGATCGGGCGCCAGAATACGGAGATCATGTCCTACTCGTGCGAGGAAAACGAAAAAGACCGCGTTCACTTGCGGCGCAGCAAATAGTGAAGCGGGAACGCGGCGCACGTCGAAACTTTTGGCCAACGCATGAATTGTTTAGGAGCAGGAGTTTAGGAGCTGGAAATGAGATCGTATCGAACTAGATTCCTGATCGCATTCGCCGCCGCGCTGCTGGCCGGCATCGCTCTTCCGGCGCATCACGGAAACGCCGCGTACGACGACAAAAACCCGATCACCATCAAGGGAACGGTGACGGAATTTGAGTGGACCAATCCGCACGCGCAAATTTACCTGGACGTGAAGGACAGCAAAGGCAACGTAGTGCACTGGAGCGTGGAAACCTACAGCCCGGGAAAACTCGTGCGCGCTGGGTGGTCCAAGGACATCGTCAAGGCCGGCGATCAGGTTTCGATCAACCTCATTCCGGCGAAAAATGGCGCGCCGGTCGGCTTCCTGCACAAACTGGTGCTGCCGAACGGCAAGGAGTTAGGCCTGCAGGAACTGGAGAACTAAGTAGCACAGCCACTCCTGGCTGTGCGGTTTTGAATGAAGTGAAGTGAACTCACGAACGGTCTTTGTGGGTCGCGGCTTCAGCCGCGACATCCAGAGACTAAAAAACGAGGGCTTTAGCCCCTGAAACGCCGGTGAAGAATTCGCGTTGGGAGAAACCGCAAAATGAAAAACCGCGCGATGTGGGCAACGTCGATCGCAGCATTGGTGGCTATTGCGGCCTCGCCATTCTCGATGCGAGCGCAAATGCCCCAGCCGGCCGCTGCGGCAAAAAACAGCGCGCCCGCGGCGTTCGATTCTCATGACCTCTCCGGAATGTGGGAATTCTTCATGAACATTCCCGGGCAGGGCATCTACGCCACGCCCAGCAAGGATCATCCTCCGATGACGCCGTGGGCCAAGGCGCGCTACGACGCGGCCAAGCCCGGGTACGGCCCCAAGGCGCAAGCCGGCGGAAACGATCCGATTCTCCAATGCAATCCCGCGGGAATTCCGCGCATTCTGTTTTTCCCCCAGCCCTTTGAAATTTTTCAGTCGCCCGAGCGGACCTTCATGTTTTTTGAGCGCGAACACGAGTGGCGACAGATCTGGACCGACGGGCGCAGCCATCCGAAGGACTTCGCCGGCACCTGGATGGGAGACTCCACAGGCAAGTGGGATGGCGACACGTTCGTCGTGGACACCGTCGGGCTGAACGACAAGAGCTGGCTCGATTTTTACGGCGATCCGCACAGCGATGAAATCCATCTGGTGGAGATGTTCAAGCGCGTGGATCATGACACGCTGACGCTGCAACTGATCGTCGACGATCCCAAGGCTTATACCGCGACGTGGGTGGGCGACACCAAGACTTACAAGCTGCTTAAGGGAAAGAAAGCCTATATGGAAGAGTTGCCGTGCATTCCGGAGGAAGAGGATGCGTTCACCAACCGGATTCGCATGCCCGCGGCGGCTCCACAACCCAAACCGTAGCGCAGACTTCACAGGCTGCGGAAAAACTCAATACGCTGTCATTCTGAGCGAAGCGAAGAATCCCGTCCGGTTTAGATTTACGCATGACACGAATCTAAACCAGACAGGCTGAAGCCTGTCCTACTTGGGCTACTTCGCCAGATATACGTAGCCTACCGTGTTGTTCCCTGGCGAGGCGAACCACATTCTGCCTTTGGGATCGTTGTTCAGTTCGCGCATTCCATTTCCCACCATTGGAGCTGGATACTCGGTGATCTTGCCCGTGGCCGGATCGAGGCGGCCGACGGTGTCCATAATTCCTGACGCGTACCACACTTGATTCTGGGTGTCGATGCCGATGGGATAGGGCGTCGGCTGTTCTCCCGGGAGCTGAATTTCCTTGAACGCTCCCGTTTCCGTGTCCAGTCGCACGATTTGCCCGCGATCGTACTGGGCCAGCCAGCCAATTCCGTTGGCATCGATTTGGAAGCGGCGGCGCGAACCGGGCTGCGGCGGCGGAGTCCACGTGGTGACCTTCGACGTCTTGTAATCCACTTTGAAAATTCTTCCCTGCCCCGCCGCTTCGTCAAACCAGATGTTGCCGGCGCGGTCGAGATTCGCGCCGTAGGTGGCCGGCGCATCCTTTATCTCCGTATAGATGCCGGTCTTCGGATCGAAACGGTAGGAGAACGGCGCGCCGGAAACCCACAGGATTCCGCTGGGGTCCTCGCGCACCGTGTTCATGGTTTTGCCCGGACCTTTGAACTTGGTTTGCTTGCCGGACTTGACGTCAACCTTCACCAGCGTTCCGCCTTCTTCCACCACCCATGCAGTGGCGCCATCATGCGTCAGGATTACCGAGCGCGTTCCGACGCGCGGCGACTGGCTCTCCCACAAATATTCGGTAAGCTCGCCGGTTTCGGGATTCAAGCGTCCCGCGCCATTCACGGTTCCGAAGTACGGGCACCAGATGTTTCCGTCCTTGTCCGGATTGGCGTCCCAGGTCATGCGGCCCGGCGGCATTTCATAGAGAACGTACACAATTTTCAGCGCTTCATCGCTGAACTGCTTCATCCAGTCCACGTAGCCGGGCATGTCAGCAGGAGATTCGGGAAGCGCTCCCGGCCCGGTGCCGAAAATCTTTCCGGCGTAGGCGGCGACTTCGTTCACGTCCTGGTCGCTTTTGACCGTGCTGTAGACGACGCTGCCGCCGATGCGCGTGGACATCATGTCCTTAAGGACTTCGCGCCAGCCGTTTTCATCGCGTCGCACATTGATGAACTGCTCGAAGCCGTGGCAGCTCGAGCCGCAGCGGGAGAACTTTTCCTTGCCCGGCCCCTCGGGAAACAAATCGATGCCCTGGATGATGGGGATTTCGTCCCAGTGCACCATCTGCTTTTGCATGGTCCAGTCAAACGTGGCGTTCTGGTTCGCGGCGAGCACAATTCCGCTTTTCGAGTCGGACCGGTACCCTACCGACCTCGCCAGCACCTGATAATCGCCGGCGGGTAGATTCTCAATATGATATTTACCGTCATTGCCGGACAGGACGATCACCGTGGCATGGGTCCGGGCGTTGCGCGCCTGCACAAACGCGGCGCGGAACGGCGAACCGTCCGGGGCGGTGACCTTGCCCGAAATCGTCGCGGCACAGGCGAAGGAGGACATCAGGCCGGCTGCGGCCACCAGCGCCAGGCTTCTGAAAATGGGCAGTAATCTCATAAGTCCTCCCATCACGAATATCGAGGCCGAGTGAGCGCGTGCCGGTCAGGTTTACCAGATCGCAATCCCGCCGAGGCTATCAAACCGGTATATCTCGTGTCTACGAGCATCTGTGAACCGGCCGGACCGGCGGGGCGCGTCACTTCACGATGTGACCGGCGTCACCGTTCCGCCGTTTGGTTTTCGCCAATAATGTCTGCGGGTCGAGTGACGCTGTCCGCCGGCGCAGGCTGAAGTTCTGTCTCGCCGTGCCGATAGTACGTAACGGAAGTATGGCGATCCACTGTTCGGATGGGGCATGGCGGAGAGGCTCAATCAAATCAATTCCTTGCACAGCTTCCCATGTGGTGATAACTTTCACCCAATAGGATCCCATTTCGTAGTTTAAGGCCTGTGCTGAGTGCCTCGTTGCACTTCGTAGGCACCAACGGCATGACCTCGACCCAGGAGGGCCCATGCGTGAAAAGCCACGGTACCCGGGAATCCGCGTTACAGCCAACGGCAACCAGCTGGTTTCGTATCACACGGAAACCCGCATCACCGACGCCGGAATTTTCTATCCCATCACCCCTTCAACCGAAGGCGGTGAGCTCTACCAGCAGGCCTACGCCGAAGGCAAGTTGAACGTCTTCGGCCGCAATACCATTGCCGTCGAGGCGGAGGGCGAGCACGCCGCGCAGGGCGGAGCCATCGCACATTCCGTCTGCGGGCAGCGCGTGGTGAACTTCACCTCGGGCCAGGGAGTGGTGTATGGCGTGGAGCAGTATTACCACGCGCCGGGCAAGTGTTCCACGATGGTGCTGGAGGTCGGCGCGCGCGCCCTCACCAAGCACGCCCTGAACGTGCACTGCGGCCATGACGACGTCTACGGCGCGCTCGATACCGGCTGGATCATTCTATTCGGCAAGGACGCGCAGCAAGCCGCCGACCAGGCGCTGATCCTGCGGCGCGTGACCGAGCTCAGCCTCACTCCGGGAATGAACGTGCAGGACGGATTCCTTACTTCGCACTTGGAACGCACTTTTTATAAGCATGAATCGGAATTAATGCGCCTTTATCTGGGCGCGCCGGACGACATGATCGATTGTCCGACGGAAACCCAGCGTATCCTGTTCGGCCCCAAGCGCCGCCGCGTGCCGAAGATGATCGACCTGACCAATCCGGTGCTGCTCGGCCCCGTGCAGAACCAGGAGCACTACATGCAGGGCGTGGTGGCGCGGCGCAACAACTTTACCGAGCCGATCCTCTCCTTCCTGGAAGATGCTTATAAGGATTTCGGAGACTTGACCGGGCGTGACTACGGCCTGATCACGGAATACAAGACGGAAGATGCCGACACCGTATTCGTGTCTCTGGGCTCTGCCGCCGAAAATATCGAAGCGGGCGTGGATTATCTGCGCGAACACCGCAACGCCAAAGTCGGCTCGATCCATCTGAACGTGTTCCGTCCGTTCCCTGAGGCCGCCGTGGTGCGGGCGCTTTCCGGCAAGCGCAACGTTATCGTCCTGGAGCGCACCGACGAGCCGATGTCCGGCGACAACCCGATGGGCCGCGAAATTCGCACGGCCTTGAGCAAGGCGCTGGTGACGCACGATCACGTCGCGGAGGCTAACCTGCCCCCGCTCACTCCCGACCATATGCCGCGATTGTTTGCCGGCATTTATGGACTGGGATCCCGCGACTTCCGGCCCGAACACATCCTCGGCGCCTACGAATTCGCGACGGGAACCCGGACTCGCAAAGACGGCAAGGGCGTTGCTGACGGAGTTTCCTTCTTTGTCCTCGGCGTCGATCATCCTTATGAAGTGAAATCGGATGAAACGCCTTCGCTACTGCCCGACAAGGCGGTGGCCGTACGTTTCCATTCGATCGGCGGCTGGGGCGCCATCACCACTGGAAAAAACCTGGGCGCCATCATCGGCGATCTGAACGATCTTCTCTATGACCGTGACAAGGTTGTGGACGAGTGGGGCAATCCCAAGGAAATCATCCACGTCAGCGCCAACCCGAAATATGGGTCGGAGAAAAAGGGCGCGCCGACTTCCTATTTCATGGTGGCCGCTCCGGAACGCATTCGCGTGAATTGCGATCTGCGCCACGTCACCGTGGTGCTGTGCTGCGATCCCAAGGCGTTCACCCACACCAATCCGCTGGACGGAATTCTTGAAGGCGGCGCCTTGATCTGGGAGTCTGAAGAGGAAGGCGAGAAGGCCTGGGAGCGCCTGCCGTTGTGGGCGCGCCGGCAAATCATCGACAAGAAAATCCGCGTGTACACGCTGCCCGGCTTCGTGATCGCGCGCAACGCCACGGACCGCGCCGACCTGCAACTGAGAATGCAGGGAAACGCTTTCCTGGGCGCGTTCTTTGCGGTGTCGCCGATCCTGCAGGAATTCCGGATCACCCCGGAGCAGTTCCGCGACGTGGTGCACAAGCAGTACGTGAAAAAATTCGGACGCCTGGGCGACGCGGTCGTGAATTCCAACATGGAAGTCATGACCCAGGGCTTCGAGCGCGTGCGCGAAATTCGCGTGGGCGAGATGGAAGCGCCGGACCGTTCCTCGCTGCGCGGGGAAGCCTTGCTGCCGCTGCTCCAGGAGCAGTCGGCGGAGGGCGGCTGCGGCTCGGGCTGCCGGTCGCACGCGGTTCCCGCGGGACAGGGACCTCGGACGCCGGTGACCACCATCGCCATGTTCGATTCGGAGTTCCGCTCCAGCTACGGCTACAACCAGCCGGCCTCGCCGCTGGCGTCGGTGGGCGTAATGGCCGCGGGCAGCGGCGATACCGCGTCCAAATATGTCGCGCGCCGCGAAACGCCGCTGTACATTCCGGAAAATTGCACGCAATGCATGGAGTGCATCGCGGTGTGTCCGGATACGGCGCTGCCGAATTGTTCGCAGGAACTGGAAACCGTCTTGCGGACGGCTATCGCCAACTACGTCACCAATCCCGACGATCGCGTGAAAATGTTCCGGTCGCTGCCGGAAATCGACAAGCGCACGCGCACCATGATGCGGGACAACGTCAACGCGAAAGTCCTCACCCCGTTGCCGGAAATCCTGCGCAAGGTTACCAATGAAGTGGATGGATTTTCGGAGGAAGCCAAGCGCCAATTTTTCGCGGTCATGGAAAAGGTTCCGATGGCGTATCAGAAGGTCAACGCCATCTTCTCCACCCCGGAAAAGCGCACGCCGGGAAGCGGCGGCATCTTCTCCATCTTCGTTTCGGACCTGTGCAAAGGTTGCGCCGCGTGCGTCACCGCTTGCGGCGATCACCAGGCGCTGCGCATGGTGCAGGAGACCGAACAAGTCAACGCCGAGCACGAAACCGGAACGGCGTTCCTGAACCTCTTGCCCGACACTTCGCAGAAATATCTGGGCCTGTATAACGATGCGCATCCCGACGAGTCCAAGACGGCGGCGTTGCGCAACCTGATGATGGTGCGTCGCAACTATGACGCGCTGGTGTCCGGAGACGGCGCCTGCGCGGGCTGCGGCGAGAAGAGCATTCTGAAAGCCATCACTTCCGTCACCGAAGCCTACATGCGGCCGCTGTACCACGCCAAAGCCGCAAGGCTGCGCGCCAAAGCCGGCGATCTGGAAAAGGTCGGCGTTCAGAAGCTGGCCGAACTGAAAGCCCGTAGCGAACAGGAATACGCGCTGATGCGCCAGGCCATCGCCCACCTGGTGATGGGACTTGGCGGCGAGGACGAAAAGGACACCAAGGCGCGCATCGCCGCGCACGGAGAAATTTCGGACAGCGAACTGGTGCAGTCCATCGCCACCGTGATGCTGCAGGAAGCGTTTAACCACATGAACCTTCAGGCCATCGACGGACGCCTGGCCAACGGCATGTCCGTAATGGCCATGGCCGCGCACACCGGCTGCAACACCGTTTACGGGTCAACGCCCTCCAACAATCCGCATCCCTACCCCTGGATGAATTCTCTCTTCCAGGACGGCATCACCGTGGGATGGTTGCTGGGAGAAAGCTTCATCGTCGATCACGCCCGGCGTTCCGTGCTGCCGGAGCGGCTAGCGGATGCGCTGATGCAGCGCACGGAAAAAATGATCGATGCCCGTGAGTACTACGAATACACGCACTTCACCGACGCCCTGATGACCGACCAGGAGATTCTGGAACTGCCGAAAGTCTGGGTGGTTGGTGGCGACGGCGGCATGGGCGACATCGGCTATCAGAATACTTCCAAGGTAATTCTGCAGAACCGCCCGAACGTGAAAGCACTGATGCTGGACACCCAGGTCTATTCCAACACCGGCGGGCAGAACTCGGATTCCACTCCGATGCTGGGCGGCAATGACATGAACGTGTTCGGCGCCGCCACGCAGGGCAAGAACGTCGAGAAGAAAACGGTGGCGGAAACTTTCCTCGCCGGCCACGGCTCGCCGTTCATCGCGCAGATTTCCATCGCCAACGCTCCGAAACTGTACCGCGCCATCCTCGATGGCATCGAGTACCGCGGCACCGCGTTCTTGCAGTGCTTCACCACCTGCCAGCCGGAACACGGCGTGGCCGACGACATGGCACTGACCCAGGCGCAGCGCGTGCGCGATTCCCGCGGCGCTCCGGAATTTGTTTTCAACCCGCGGCTGGGCGAAACGTACCAGGAAGCGCTCGATTTGAAGGGTAATCCTTCACTCGAACGCGACTGGTACGAAACGAAATTCAAAGCCACCAACGAACCCTACCGCTTCACCGTGGCGCACTGGTGCTCCACCGAAGCGCGCTTCCGAAACCACCTGAAGAAAATCAAAAAAGAGGAAGCGGAAAAGCTGATTCCCCTGGAAAACATGCTGGTTCGCGTCACCCAGCAGGATGTGGTCTACCGCCGCTACCTGGTCGCCGATCACTTGTCCTACATTCCGGACTTCGGCGTGTACATCAAGGTGCAGGGGCCCAAGGACGTCGAGTACCGCTCGCTCTCCCGCCAACTGGTGATGTTCTGCGTCGAGCGCCGCAAAGCGTGGCGCATGCTGCAGAGCAAGGCGGGCATCGAGAACAAGGAGTACAAGGCCCAGCGCGCGATCCTGGCGGATGTGGCCGCCGGCAAAATCTCCCGCGAGGATTTCTTCGCCCGCGCCGAGGAATTGCTGAAAGCGCGGCTGAGCATCCTGGAAGAAGCGTCCCGCCCGGCGGCGCATGCCCCCGCAGCGGCGGCCGCCGTGGCCAAGAAGCCGGCCGCGCCTGCCGAGCCGGCGAAGAAGGCTCCGGCGGTCGAAGCGCCCAAACCAGTGGCCGTTGTGGCGGCCCAGGTGATCGTCGAACAGGTCACCGTCCAGCAGGTCACCGTACAAACCGAAGCCGACACCGAGCCGCAGGATTGGGAACAAAGAGTCCAGCTGCGGCTGATGGAGTTGGACGTCGATCCCGGCAACGATGCCGAACGCGGAATCAAGAGCGGGGCAGACTGAGATCCCCGATCGCCGCGAATGGAGTGGCACAGCGACGCATCGCTGTGCCACAAGAAACAAAGGGTGCCGCACCCTTGTGATTTTCAAGGGTGCGGGTTTTGATTCCAATCGTATCGAGCGTTTCCTCTCATAGAGGTCCGAGGAATTCCACCTCTCATTTTGGTCGTAACCGCGACTGTAACCTCGTCCGGCATTCGGCCCCGCAGTAAAGCCGCGCGCAGTTTTTCCCGATACTCCTCATGTGGTGCAGCCCCGCTCGTTTGAGCAAACTGGCGTGGACCTGTCCCAAACCTGACCGCTGGTACAGTTGTGAAACACAGGTACAGTTTTCCATGATGGTTTCCCAGCAGAGCAATCCAGCCCTTCTTTCCACATCTTTTCAGATTGTCGGAGTTCCAAAACTACGGGTCCGGGGGGATCGATGAAGTCCACCAAGCAGAAAACTGCAATCGACAGGCGCGCTTTCCTGAACGGCCTGGGCACCACCGCGGGAATCGCGGCTTCGTTGCCTGCGATTTCCATCCTTTCCGAAGCCGCCACCGCGTATGCGGACGATATCGGCCCGCAGGGCGGCCTCGCGCGCGCCGAAACGTCGGAACGAATTCGCCAGGGCGTTGCTGAACGCGAAAGCAGCGTGCGTATCCCGAATCACGAGGACAACGGCGACGAAGCCTTGTACCCATCAAAGATTGGAAACTATTCCAAAAATCTGAAGCACGACTCGACCACTGGCGAAGTCGATCCGGCGGCCTACGAGGCCATGATCGCGGCGATCTCCACCGGACGGTTTGCCGACTTTGAAGCGCTGGCCACCAACGGCCACTTCGGATCGGCCGATAAAACCGTGCAGCGGAGGCTGGTCAATCCGGGCTCGGGCTATGCGTTCGACCTGGAGGGAACGGACTCGCATCAATTGAAGCTCGCGCCGGCGCCGGCCTTTGCCAGCGCGCAGGAAGCCGGCGAAATGGCTGAGTTGTACTGGATGGCGCTGCTGCGCGACGTCAACTTTGCGGACTATGAAACGAACTCGCTGGCCCAGGCGGCGGCCGCGGACTTATCAAAAATGTCCGATTTTCGCGGGCCCAAAGCGGGTGGCGAGGTCACGCCGCAAACATTATTCCGGGACACGTATCCTGGCTGCACGGTCGGTCCGTACATCTCGCAATTTCTGTTGCAGCCGTGCAATTTCGGATCGATGCGCATCGACTCGCGCATGGTCACCGTCGCGCCGAATGCCGATTACATGACAACCTTTCCGGCGTGGCTTTCGGTGCAGAACGGCGTGAATACGCCGCCGATTCCGACCGGTGACCTGGCCTATTGCCGAAGCGGCCGCGACCTCACGCACTACGTCAACATCGATCAGCTGTTTGAAGCGTACTTCGTCGCTTGCATTAATTTGCTGAGCAGCGGGTATCTCGCCAACCTTGGCAACCCCTATGGGCGCATCTACGACGGCGGCGCCGGACGTCCCCTCAACCCGATACTCGATCCGAACGGATCGCTGGCGCAGGTGGGCTTCGGAACATTTGGCGGGCCGGCGGTATTGACGCTGGCATGCGAGCCGGCCACCAGAGCGCTGAAGGATGTGTGGTATCAGAAGTGGCTGGTGCATCGCCGCCTGCGCCCGGAGGAATTTGGCGGGCGCGTGGAAGTGAAACGGCTGGGACTCGCCAATTACCCGATCCACAATGACCTGCTGAGTGTGTCCAGCGTGCTGAGCTCGGTGCTCAGCAAATTCGGAACCGGCTTGCTCCCGATGGCATTCCCCGAAGGCTCGCCCAATCACACGTCGTACGGCTCGGGCCACGCGACGGTTGCCGGTGCCTGCGTGACCATGCTGAAGGCGCTCTTCGATGACACGCAGTTGGTCAAAAATCCCGTGGTGCCCAATCCCGCCGATGGCGGTCAGACGCTGATCCCCTATGCCGCGCCCGCCGGTGAGCCGCCGCTAACGGTGGGCGGCGAGCTGAATAAAGTGGTGTCCAACGTTTCGCAAGGCCGCAACATGGCCGGGGTCCACTGGCGCAGCGACGCCACCGCGTCCAACGCGCTTGGTGAAGCCGCCACGATCAGCATGCTTCAGGATATGAAGAGAACCTTCAGCGAACCGTTTGCCGGATTCACGTTCACCAAGTTCGACGGAACGACGGTGACGGTCTGAGGGCTCGCCGCTGCAGGCCGTCCGTTGAACTTGAACGCCAGCGGTATCATCACCAATGGCAGCAGCGAGAGGCGTGGCGCAGGCCGCGCCTTTTCTTTGCGTGCGAGATGTACCAACGATGGGCAAACCGCATGCTGAAAAGTTCCGCCCACCCCGCAAATTGTAAGCAATTGTAGCCGCCTGTATAATGGGCCACGCCCTAAGCAATCCGATGCGTATTGTTCGGCCCGGCCGGTAGGAATGCGCCGCCTCGCGTGCGAGGTCGGGCGAACGAGATCCGCGCCGAACGAGGCTCAAGGAAAAACTCATGACCAGACTGCTGAAAACCATCTGCGGTGCGATTCTTGTTTCGGTTCTGGCGCTCCCCCTGGCGGCGCAAGCCGCTCCGCAGGCGCCCCCCAAGGAACTTTCCGCATGGCTGCGCAATTCCTTCAAGACCAATCGAACCTTCATCGCGCGCACGGCGGAGAAAATGCCGGAGGAATTTTACGGGCTGCGTCCCGGCGCGCAGCCGGAGGTGCGCACCTTCGGACAGCTGATCGGGCACCTGGCAAATTTCAATTACCGCTGGTGCTCGGACGCCAAGGGCGAAAAAAATCCGCAGGAACAAACCGATTTTGAAAAGCTCACCGCAAAAGCCGACCTCGTAAAAGCGCTGGACGCCGCGCTCAGCTACTGCGACGGGGCATACACCATGGTCACCGACGCGAATTCCCTGGACATCGTGCCGGGCACGCGGGATGACGGCACCAAAGCCCCGGTGCTGCGAATCAGCCGGCTGATCTCCAACCTGGCGCACAACAACGAACACTACGGCAACCTGGTCACCTACCTGCGGATCAAGAGCATCGTGCCACCCTCGTCTGAACCGCGCTAATCGGAAAACATTTTTACAACTCTCTTTCACTAGTCTCTGGTGAATTCCGGGCGAGTCAGCTCATAATCAATGTTTGTGGGTCGCGGCTTCAGCCGCGACGTCCAGCTTTCCGAACACAACGAGCTTTAGCCCCTGAGTACTATCGAATCGCCTCAACCGAGCCGCTGACAGCCGCCCTCGGAACGTGCTATCGTGCGCCACATCGCGAAGAGCGGTCTATTTATCATGGAGGAAACTATGGAGCGATCGATGAAGAAGGCGGAACGCGTTCCCGCAGCTGGCCGGAAGTCCGCAAATTCTGGCGATGCGCTGAAAATGCCCGTCGACTCCATTGCATCGCGCAGAATATTCCTAAAGATGCTCGCCGCTGCTGGCGCCGGCGCCGCGATTTCCGGGCGGGAACTTTTCGCGCAGGCAATCTCTCCCTCCGTGCGCCCGATGCGCGGCCGCGTGGATGTCCACCATCACATGTTCCCGCCGTTTTACATCGAGGCGATGAAGGATCAGCTGGCCGCCAGCGGCTTCACGCTCCGCCAGTGGTCGCCGGCCATTTCCATTGACATGATGGATAAGCACGGAATCGCCACGGCGTTCGTCTCCCAGGTGCAGCGGCTGGTGATGGACTCGATGAGCGGACGCGACGAAAAAGGCCGGAGCCTGGCGCGCAAGCACAACGAATACGGCGCCCAGATGGTCCGCGATTTTCCCACCCGCTTCGGCCATTTCGCGACCCTGCCGCTGCCGGACACCGACGGCAGCCTGAAGGAAATCGCCTATTCGCTGGATGTGCTGAAGGCCGACGGCATCGCGCTGTGGACCAGCTACCTGGACAAGTGGATGGGCGATCCATCCTTCGCGCCGGTTTACGAAGAATTAAACCGCCGCGGCGCCGCGGTGTTCGTGCATCCGGCGCGCGCGTCCTGTTGCCGCAATCTCAACGGGCAATCCGGCATCATCGAATATGACATCGATACCGCCCGCGCCATCGACAGCCTGCTGTGGGACGGAACGCTGGCCAAGAATCCGAATATCCGTTTCATCTTTTCGCATTCCGGCGGCGCGTTCCCGGTGCTGGCTGCGCGCATCATCGACGATTTTCCCAAGAACCGCGCCGCGAATGCCCCCAACGGCGTCGATTACGAATTCAAAAAATTATATTTTGACACCGCGCACGCCGGCCGCGCTCCCGCCCTGGACGCGCTGAAGGACATCGTTCCCGTTTCGCAGATCCTGTACGGCAGCGACGCGCCCATCCGCAACTACGAACTCACCGACGACTGGCTGGTTCAGTACGCCGGCTTCTCCGAAGACGACTGGAAAGCCATCAATCGCGGAAACGCAGAACGCTTGTTCCCGCGGCTGAAGAGCTAAGAGGTGGGACAGGCTTCAGCCTGTCTAGTTTCGATCTGTCCGTTGACATGGCTTGCACTCCCTGTGTACCGTGTCGTTATGTCCTCGAAACCTGCTGAGTTGTCCGGCGCTTCTGCCGCCGGAGTGGTGATTGAGCGCGCCGGCGATGTCCTGAATTTCACGCTGAATGATCCCGAGCACCAGAACGAAGTGACCGGCGCGATGTTTGACGCCATGCTCGCAGAGTTGCGACGCGAAACGGCGCAGCCCGCGGCGCGAGTGTTGCGCCTGCGAGCCCGCGGCCCGGTTTTCTGCACCGGGCGCGAACGCGCCGGCCGCGATGCGGCATCGATCCACCACGAATCCGCGCGGCTCATCGAATTCAAGCGCGCGCTTCGCGTTTCCCCGCTCATCACCGTTGCTGAAGTTCAGGGCGACGCCTTTGGCTTCGGTTTCGGCCTGGCGATAGTGTGCGATTTCGTTTACGTGGCGGAAAGCGCCGCGCTCGGATTTCCGGAAATGCATTTCGGCCTCGCGCCGGCGGCCATCATGGCGTATCTCGGCGAGTACGCGCTGCCGCGCTTCGCGTTCCCGCTGGTGCTGTTCGGCGATCCCATCGCCCCGCAGCAGGCCCGGCAAATCGGCCTCATCTCGCACGTCAGTCCGGCGAGCACTCTGGCCGCGGACGTCGATGCGCTCATCGAGCGCATTCTGGCCCTCGATGCCAACGCCGCGCGCAACTGCAAGGAATTTTTCCAGACGGCGCAGCAGAATTCCTTTAGCCAGAACTGCCGCCTGGCCACCGAAGCCCTGACCGTGGGCAGCCTCGCGGTCCTGGCGAGGCAGAAGAAATGAGCCGGCCATGGCGGTAAATGCCGGAGCGCGGCTCGACCGCCTGCCGCTCTCCTCGTTCCATCGCCGCATCATGTGGCTGATCGGCGCGGGAATGTTTTTTGACGGGTTCGATATTTACCTGGCCGGAATCGTTCTCGGTGCGACGGTCAAGAGCGGCTTCTCCACGCTCGGGCAGAACGCGGAATTTGTTTCTACGACGTTTGTGGGGATGATGCTCGGCTCGCTGGTGACTGGATTCCTCGGAGATCGCTACGGCCGGCGCTTCAGCTATCAAGCCAATCTGGCCATCTTCGGATGCGCGTCGATCGCCGCGGCGTTCGCGCCCTCCATGCAAATCCTGATCCTCATCCAATTCATTATCGGATTCGGCCTCGGTGCGGAAAATGTGGTTGGGTATTCGACGCTCACGGAATTCGTTCCGCCGCAGTCGCGCGGCAAATGGCTGGGATTCATGACCGTCTTCGTGGTGACCGGATTGCCCGTCGCCGCGCTGCTCGGCCGGCTGATCATTCCGGCGGTCGGATGGCGCGCGATGTTTCTGCTAGGTGGGCTGGGCGCGCTGGTTGTGTGGTACCTGCGCAAGAAACTGCCTGAATCGCCGCGCTGGCTCGAATCCATCGGCCGCGCGGAGGAAGCCGAATCCTTATTGCTGGCGATCGAACGCGAAGTCTCCCGTGAACATTCGCCGTTGCCGCCACCCCGGCTTGCGCCGCTCGCGAAACATTCGCGCGAGCTTGCATCGCTCCTCAGTCCCGCGATTCTCCCGCGCCTGATTTTAGGATCGGTCTCCCTGATCGTGATCAACAGCCTGCTCTACGGATTTGTCACCTGGCTGCCCACATTTTTCGTCCAGCAGGGATTGAGCATCGTCCGATCCTTCAACTATTCCCTGGTGATGGCGCTGGGCGCGCCGCTCGGATCCGCCATCGGCGCATTCACGGCGGATTCCTGGGGACGCAAGCCGACAATTATCGGCGCGTGCCTGCTGACCATCGGGATCGGCGGTTTTTATCCGTTCATCCAGAATCCCGCGCGGTTGATGCTGGCGGGATTTGCGCTGATTATCCCGATCTACGTTCTCGTCGCGCTGCTCTTCGCGATCTACATCCCGGAGCTATTTCCGACCGAAGTGCGTTTGCGCGCCGCGGGAATCTGCAATACGTTCGGGCGCGGCGCGGTCATCTTCACATCGTTTCTCGTGGTCGCGCTGTTCCGCTCGCATGGCGTAGCAGGCGTCCTGGCCTTCATGATCGCGTTGCTCATCATCGAGATCGCCGTCGTCCTCGCGCTGGGCGTGGAGCCGAAAAAGCGCCGCCTGGAGGAAATTGAATCGGCATCGGTAGCCGCAACATTTCCCGCCGAGGTGAGAAATCCATGAGCGTCCTGCCCATCACCTACGACGCGCAGCTATTCATCAACGGCGAATTCACCGAAGCCGCGAGCGGCAAGACTATGGACATCGTCAATCCGGCAACCGGTGAGGCGATCGGGCGCCTGGCCGACGCCGCAGCAAGCGACGTGGATCGCGCGGTCAATGCCGCGCAAGCGGCCTTCGATCAGGGCGCGTGGAGCAAAGCGTCGGTCCACGAACGCGCCCGCGTGCTCAACCGCTTCGCCGATCTCTTCGAGGCCGATTTGGAAGCGTTCTACAAACTGGAAACGCTCAACAACGGGCGTCCCATCGTGGAAACGCGCGCGCAAATTTCCCGCCTGCCGCAGTTCTATCGCTATTTCGCAGCGCTAGCGCTCACCCGGCGCAGCGACGTGATTCCCGTCGAGGGGTCGTACCTGTGCTACACGCAGCGCGTGCCGTTGGGCGTGGTCGCGCTGATGACGTCGTTCAATCACCCGCTGATGATTCTCTCAAAGAGCTTGGCTCCCGCGCTGGCCACCGGCAACAGCGGGGTCATCAAGCCGTCCGAGCAGACGCCGCTCACCACGGTTCGGCTGGTCGAACTTCTGGATCGCGCCGGAATTCCCAAGGGCGTCGTCAACGTGGTGAATGGCGCTGGCGCCGAGTGCGGCGCGGCCCTTGCGGCGCATCCTAAAATTCGCAAAGTCACGTTCACCGGGAGCACCGAAGTTGGCCGCTCGATCGGAGTCGCGGCCGCGCGAAATTTCGCGCCGGCCACGCTGGAGCTGGGCGGCAAGGGTGCGGTGATCATATTCGACGACATGGATATGGAGCGCGCTGTGAATGGCGCCTCCTTCGCCGCCTTTATTGCCGCGGGCCAGACGTGCGTATGCGGTTCGCGCATTCTGGTGCAGCGCTCCATGTACTCCGATTTCCTCGAGCGGTTTCGCGCCAAAGCCGCATCGATCCGCCTCGGCGATCCGGCCGATCCGCAGACCCAACTTGGCCCGGTCATCTCGGAAAAATCGCGCCGCAGGATTCTCGCGATGCTCGATCGCGCCGCCACTAACGGCGCAAAATTGCTGACCGGCGGAAAGGCCGCTTCCTCCAATCTTCCCGCTGGCTATTTTATCGAGCCCACCGTGCTCTATGATGCCGATCCGCGCTCGGAGATCGCGCAGGACGAAGTTTTTGGGCCGGTAACCGTGGTCATGCCATTTGAAGATGAGGCGGACGCAGTGCGCATCGCCAACGATACGCGCTTCGGCCTCGCGGCTTCCGTTTGGACTCGCGATGCCGCGCGCGCTCACCGCGTGGCGAGCCAGCTCATTTTCGGCATGGTCTGGGTGAACGACCATCACCGCCTCGATCCCGCTTCGCCGTGGGGCGGCTTTAAGGATAGCGGCGTGGGGCGCGAGACCGGCGTCGAGTCCTTCGACGACTTTACCGAACTGCGCGCCGTTACCGTGAATACCAGCGGCGAGACGCTGGACTGGTACGGAAAAGATGGCGCGCCAAAACGTTTGAACTAAATCAGGATGGAAGGCCCGCGAGATGAGAATTCCCCCAGCCAAATTCGTTCGCACGATGATACTTTCCTGCGCGGTCCTAGCGGCCGCGCTTCCAGCGTTTTCGCAGGGCGCGGACACCATTTTGGTGAACGGAAAGATTCTGACCGTCGACCGGCAATTTTCGACGCGCGAGGCTCTCGCGATTCGCGACGGGAAAATCACGGCGGTGGGCGGCAACGCCGAAATTCGCAAACAGGCCGGTGCTCACACCCGTGTGATCGATCTGCAAGGCCGCACTGTAATTCCGGGACTCATCGATTCCCACATTCACGGAATTCGCGCGGGCCAGACGTTCACCTCCGAAGTGAACTGGGTCGGCGCAACTTCCATCGCCGAAGCGATGCGCAGGATTCACGAAGCGGCGCTGGCAAAAAAGCCCGGCTCGTGGCTGATCGTCACGGGCGGATGGGACGCAAATCAATTCAAAGAGAAGCGGCGTCCCACGCAGGCGGATCTGGTCGCAGCCGCGCCCAACAATCCCGTTTACATCCAGCTGGGATATGACTGGGAAGTGATGACACCCGCGGGATTTTCCGCCATGGGCATCCAGAGCGAATCCGACCTGCCGCATCCCGGCAAATTTGAGAGAGACGCCAATGGAAAACCGACGGGCGCGATTGAAGACGGCGGCGGTTTCGACGTGGCCATCGCCCTGTTTGACAAGCTTCCTCATCCGACTTTCGATGAACAGGTCGAAGGCACCCGAAAATTTTTCCGCGAGCTCAACCGCCTGGGCGTGACCGGCTTCGGCGACCCCGGCGGCAACAATCTCAATCCCGAAAACTACCAGCCGCTCTTCAAGGTCTGGCGGCAGCACCAGATGACGGTCCGCGTGGCATACAGCCTGTGCGGTCCGACTCCCGGACACGAATTTGAGGAATTGAAGAGCCTGACGCAAATGCTGCCGCAGGGATTCGGCGACGAAATGCTGAAGTTCAACGGCATCGGCGAGCGAATCACCTGGGGCATGAACAACATCGACCATCCAACCGCGGAGAATCAGGAAAAGTACTACCAGATCCTGCGATGGGCGGCGCAACAGCACATGACCGTCACCATGCACTGGCCGAATGACTCATCGGCTGACACGCTGCTCTCCCTCTACCAGCGCGTCAACGCGGAATTTCCCGTCGCCGATTTGCGCTGGTCCATCGCCCATCTAACGGAAGCTTCGCCCGACCACCTGCGGCGCATGAAATCAATGGGCGTCGGCTGGACCATCCAGCGCCCCAGCGCCGCCGCGGTGGAAAATGCCAAGGAACTCGACGTGAAGATGGGCGCGGGCACCGACGCGCATCGCGTCGCATCCTACAATCCGTTCACCACGCTCAAGTGGCTGCTGGTGGACAGCAAGAACGCGAGCGGCGCGCACAGAGGCCCCGAACAAACGCCGACGCGCGAGGACGCCCTGCGCGCCTACACGATCGGCAGCGCCTGGTTTGCGTTCGACGAAGACAAGCGCGGCTCGCTCGAACCCGGAAAACTAGCCGACATTGCCGTGCTTTCCAAGGACTATATGACGGCGCCGCTGGACCAGCTCGAGAGCATCGAATCTGTTCTGACCATGGTCGGCGGCAAGATCGTCTACGCAGCCGGCCCGTACGCGCAGCTCGAGAGTCCGCAGTGAAGTGATCTTTCTCCCGCTTGAATGTGGCCCGAGCAGGGTGTATGTTTCCCCCGATCATAAAGACACAACGGATATTCCAACTAGTACACGCGCCCTCATCACTGTGGCTTGTAGGTCGCGGCTTCACGGCGTGAGAACAAGCTCACGACGCTGTCATTCTGAGTGCTCGCACCGAGGACTCGCGCCGAGGCGAAGCGAAGAATCTCTCTTTGTTTTCTTAACGCGAAGGCAATCCGCGGACAATATTCTCGCCGCACTTTTTAAGGAGAACGGACCATGAGCAACCCAGGCAAACCGGAAAAAAATTCGGCCCTCGGCCGGCGCGACTTCATAAAGATCGGCGTGGCGGGAACGGCCGCCGCAACCGCGTTTCCCGCAGCTCTGGCGGTGCAGGCTGCGGAAACGAAGGGAAAGGGCGTGGACTGGTGGGACGCGCGCCCCGGCAAGAACGGAGTGGGCAAGCCCATCGCCATCGACTGC
>DATGJQ010000029.1:0-59061 GCA_035295105.1 Candidatus Acidiferrales bacterium
ATCGCCGACGCGGCCTACCGCTACCAGGTGTCAGTCGACCGCAAAGAGAAAATTATCGTCGGCGTCAATGCGTTCGCCGGAGAAGAAACACCCATCGAAATCCTGCGCATCGGCGAATCAGTTCGCGAGGAGCAGACTGCCCGCCTCGGAAAATTGCGCGCGGAACGCTCGAACGACGAAGTCGCGCGGCAGCTGGCGTCCCTGCGCCTCGCCGCGCAAGGTACGGAAAATCTGATGCCGCACATCTACTCCGCGGTAAAAGCATACGCGACGCTCGGAGAAATCTGCGACGCTCTGCGGGAAGTCTTCGGCACGCATGAAGAAGCGTCCGTAACATAGGCATCGCCGGCTCGATCATCAGCACTACGGGCCGAGAGAAAAATATGAGGAGCACAAGCACCGAACCCAATGCCCGCTGAAAAGAGAATCCGAGTACTAATCGCCAAACCCGGCCTGGACGGCCATGACCGCGGCGCCAAAATTATCGCCCGCGCCTTGCGCGACGCCGGCATGGAAGTCATCTACACCGGCCTGCGCCAGACCCCGGAGATGATCGCCTCGGCTGCCGTTCAGGAGGACGTCGACGTAATCGGCCTGTCGATTCTTTCCGGGGCGCACAACACGCTGGTTCCCCAACTGCTCGAACTGCTGAAGCAAAAAGGAATGGGCGACGTCACGGTGCTTCTGGGAGGCACGATTCCCGAGGCCGACATCTCCGGGCTGAAAAAAGCAGGCGTCGCTGAGATTTTCCTTCCGGGAACATCGACGCAAGACATTGTCGATTTCGTGAAGAACCGGGCGGCCAAGTAGGACAGGCTTCAGCCTGTCTGGTTTAGATTTCCGCATGACGCGAATCAAAACCAGACAGGCTGAAGCCTGTCCTACTAACCTACTTCACGACATTCCCATCCGCGTCCCGGATCTCGACGCTGCCAAAATCCAGCTTGGTCAGCTCCGGCTCGATCTTCGCCCGGTCTCCCACGCACACAAGAATGAACTGGTCCGGATGCAAATGCTTCCCCGCCACCGCCTGCGCGTCGCCGGCCGTAACCGCATTCAGTCTTTCCGGCAGGCTGGAAAAATAATCGTGCGCCAGGCCATACTCGAATATTTCCGCGAGCGCTCCGGCTTCCCCGTTGCTGGTTTCAAAGATTCCTGGCAGGGATCGCGACTGCGAGTCCTTGGCCAGGCTCAATTCCTCCGGCGTCATCGGGGTGTCGATCATGCGGCGAATTTCCTTCAGGATTTCCGTCACCGCCGGGGCCGTGGCGTCCGTGCGGATGCCGCCGCCCACCGCGAAGTAGCCGGTCGACCGCCGGTACACAAATCGTGAGCCCGCTCCGTAGGTGTAGCCATGCTCCTCGCGGAGATTCATATTGATGCGGCTGGAAAAAAGTCCGCCGAGTTCCGAGTTCATCACTTCGAGCGCCGCGTAATCCGGCGTCGCCCGGCCCACTCCGAGTTGCAGCAGGCGCATCTGCGTCTGCTGCGCGCCGGGGCGGTCGACGATCACGATCCTCGCCTTGGTGGATTCCGCCTCGCCGAGCTGCGGCGTCGAAGCTTCGCCGCCCTTCCACCCACCGAACTTGCTTTCCACCAGCGCCTTCAAATCGCCCACCGGAATATTTCCGGAAACCATCAGCCCGGCATTGCCCGGCACGTACTGCGCCTTCCAGAAATTCACCAGGTCGTCGCGGGTCATCGCCTTGATCGACGGTTCCGTGCCGGAATTGTCGTAGCCAAAGGGATGGTGCGGCCCGAACAGCGCGGCCGCGTCCACGCGAACGATGATCGCGTCCGGGTCGGAGCGCTGGTCGGCAAACGCCGCGAGTCGTGAAGCCCGTCGGCGCTCCACTTCCTCTGGCGGGAACGACGGATGCAAGACCACGTCCGCCATCAGGTCCAGCACCGCGGGAAAATTGTTGCTGAGCGAACTCGCCCCCACGCTCGACGCATCCATCGTCGAGCCGGAAGAAAGCTCGGTGCCGAGCAGCGCCGCTTCGTCGGCAATTTGCGTGGCATTGCGGGTTGCAGTTCCCTGCTGCAACATGTTGGCGGTGAAACTCGCCAGCCCTGGCTTGTCAATCGGGTTCGCGCCGCTTCCGGTATTGAACACCAAGTGCGCGGCCGCCACCGGCAGTCCCGGGCGGTAGTGGTAGAAAATCGTCAGGCCGTTGGAAAGTTTGAAAACTTCGGGCACCGGAAGATTGATGGCGTGCGCCGGGCCGGGCATCGGCGGATTTTCCCTCCACGCCGCATCCGCATTCACGGATTCGCCGCCCGTGCTCTGCCCCTTCTGCTCATTCTTCGGCGTGGGCACTTCCGGCCCAAGATCCGGCGTGCCGGGTATTCCATACACCACGACGCGCGCGGTGGGCTTCAGTTGCGCGTCCGCGAAGGCGCGGATGGAATCTGTGGTCGCCGATTGGTAGCGCTGCACGTCCTGCGGAAAATAGCCGGGATCGCCAAGGTAGTGGTTGTACTCGTTCAAACGGTCCGCCACGCCGCCGAAGCCTCCCAGCCGCTCGAGGCCCTGAATCATTCCGGTTTCTATGCCGTTGCGAGCGCGCTCCAGTTCCGCCGGGGTGGGTCCGTCCTTGCGGAAGGCGTCGAGTTCTTCGTTCACCGCTTTCTCGATGTCCTGCGCCGTGTGCCCGGGCCGCGCAGTGACTTCAATATCGAAGACCGATCCCAGAATCAGCGACCGCTGCGACGCGCTGACGTCCAGCGCGATTTGCTTTTCGTACACCAGCTTCTTGTACAGGCGGCTCGATTTCCCTCCTCCCAGGATGCTGGAAGTCAGATCGGCGGCGGCGTCACCCGGCTTGAAACTGGGTGACGTCAGCCAGGCCATGTACACCCGCGGCAATTCCACGTGATCCTGAATCACCGCGCGGCGCTCCGCGGTAATCGGCGGCGTGACCGCGGCAATCTTCGGCACCGGCGCGCCGCGCTTCAGCGGTCCAAAATATTTTTCCACCCACTGCTTGGCCTGCGCGGGATCGAAATCGCCGACGATCGCCAGGCTGGCGTTGTTCGGCGCATAGTAGAGCTTGAAAAAATTGCGCACGTCCTCCAGCTTGGCCGCCTGGATATCCGCGTGCGAACCCATCACGTCGGCATGGTACGGATGGCTCTTGGGAAACAGCAGGTGATACATCCCCTCTTCCACGATGCCGTACGGCGCGTTTTCAATGCTCTGGCGGCGCTCGTTGCGCACCACGTCCTGCTGGTTGGTGAGGCTGGCCTGGTCCAGCTTGTCGGGCAGGTAGCCCATGCGATCCGATTCCAGCCACAACGCCAGCTCCAACTGATTGGATGGCAGGGTCTCAAAATAATTGGTGCGATCGAAATCGGTCGTGCCGTTCAGGTCCGAAGCTCCGGCCGCCTCCAGAAAACGGATGTGGGCATTTCCCGGCACATGCTTCGAGCCTTCGAACATCATGTGTTCGAAAAGGTGGGCAAACCCGGTGCGTCCCGGCAGTTCGTTGGCGGGACCCACGTGGTACCAGATGTTGGTTGAGACCAGCGGAAGGCGATGGTCTTCGGACAGAATTACCACCAGCCCATTCGGGAGCGTGTATTTCTCATATTTGATTTTGGGAATGGCGATCGGCGAGGATTCGGCTGTAGTTGCCGCAACTTCTTTCGCGGGGGGAGTTTTTTTTGCGGCGCCCTGGCTGAAAACAGCGCCGGCGGCCAGCCCACAGGAAAGCCCCAAAATCATCAAACGCTTAAGCAGAGCGGACATCATTCCGATTCTCCTCATCGATGGGTTCATTCTCTATCAGACGCACCGCGCAACGATTGGGCTTCGCGCCGCGGCAAACGATCGCTACCCATTAAGATACCTTAATTGATGCGGGCAACGCGAAAACCGCCGCATCACGTGATAATTTCCTGGAAATCCCATTGGTAGCTGCCGTCTTGCTGATTGTGCCCGGCGCGCGAAAAGCGTACGATTCGCCAAGTGGAATCCAACCCAATCGTTGATTATCGATTGAATAAGCTTTTGATAAAGGACGCCGACGATGAAGAAAGAACCCGTGTGCAGCTGCCACGATGGAGTTTCGCGACGCGCCATCCTGCAGGGAGGATTGGCCGCCGCCGTGACCTCGCTCGGAGGTTCTGGCGAATCGCTCTTTGCCGCTCCCGCCCCGCAGAAAAAAACGGGCGTGCGCGCGATCGACATTCACGCCCATTACTTTCCTCAAAACTATTTCGACCTCTTCAATTCCGAGGGCCAGCGCTACAACTCTGAGTTCCACCGCAACGATCAAGGCATTTTCTTCAGGACTCCGGCGGAAACCAGCGGCCCGTTGCCCGCGAAATTTATCGATCTCAACCAGCGTCTCGCCAACATGGACGCGCAGGGCGTAGCGGTACACGCGCTGTCACTGACCGGGCCCATGGTCTACTGGGCGGATGGCGAGTTCTCGCACAAGCTGGCGATGGCCTGGAACGACGGCGCCGTGGCCGCGCACGCGGCTCATCCCGACCGCTTCGTGGTGCTGGCGACGCTCCCCATGCTCGATCCCGATCGCGCCATCGACGAAGTCAATCGCGCCAGCAAGCTTCCGGGAGTGCGCGGCGTTTACATGGGAACGAACATAGAGGGCCGCGACCTGGACGATTCCCTCTTCGAACCCATTTTCGGCCGCATTGAAGCTTTGGGCCTGCCGGTGTTTTTGCATCCGTTGCCGCCTATTCTCGGCGGGAAGCGCCTGCAACCCTACTCGCTCACGAATCTGCTGGCCTACCCGCTCGACACCACGGTCGCCGCCGCTCACCTGATCTTTGGCGGCGTGATGGATCGCCATCCGAATCTGGTGGTCGTTCTGCCGCATGCCGGCGGCGCGCTGCTGAACCTTGTCGGCCGGTTGGATCACGGCTGGAATGTGATCCCCGCGGCGAAACAGTCCCGGCAAGTGCCCAGCGCGTACCTGCACCGCTTTATGTATGACACCATCGCACATTCCAAGCCGCTGATGGAATTCGTCATCTCCCAAGTGGGCGTCGAACGGATCATGATGGGCAGCGATTACTGCTTCCCCATCGGCTACGATCATCCGGTCGAAGCTGTGGAAGAACTGCACCTTGGCTCGGATCAGCGCAAAATGATTTTGGGCGGTACGGCGGCGAAACTCCTCAAGATATAGTTCCCACTACCGGCTGCTTCTACTCCGGGCGCGCCTGCATGCAGCCTGTGATTATCTGTTCCGGTTTAACTTGCCCGACAAGTCACCGCGGCGTATAAGGGGCTCATCCGCTCCCGTTTTCGCGACGAGATTCGTTGTATGCTTCGCGATTTCGATATTTTTGAAAACTTACCGGACGGATCGACGATTTGGCGAACTTGCGTGTTCGGAAAATTCCAGGCGGAACGGAAGTTGCAGGAACTGGCTGAGCATTCGCAAAACGAATTTTGGGCCATTAACTTTCAGGACCGCGAACTGCTGACCACCGTCGTTTGCCGGCACATCCCGCGAACGGCGGCAGCCAAGGCTGGAAGCCAATGAGGCTGTAGGATTTAACTCCGCGAGAAACAACCGTTCCGAAGAGTATTGGCGCAGTCCGCTGAAGTAGTTGTCGACCCCTCGGCTCCGCTGAAACCCGCAAACGGGCTTAGCCTGCCTTGCGATTCTTTCTGCCCGATTCCGCACGCTTCGGCGCAACCCGCAATGGCGGCGCAGCCTTTTCCTGAGCGGCCGCCGGCTTGGCTGACAGGCTCTTCTTCAGCGCCTCCATCAAATCGATCACCGGCGCCGCGGCGTTGCGAGGCACAACGGAAAGCTTTTTGCCATGCGCCTTGGCTTCGATCAGGCTCTGCAAATTCTGCTGGTAGGCGTCGTGAAACTTTTCCGGCTGAAAATGCGCCGCCAACGATTCGATCAAGCGCATGGCCAGCGCCTTTTCCTGTTCCCGAACCTCGGCCTTGTCGGTGCTGCCGTACTCCACCGCCGGGCGAATCTCATTCTGATAAAACATGGTGTGAATCGTCAGCCCCTCTTTGCGCGGACGGATGATGACGATGTTTTCGCGGCTATGCATGGTGACCTTGGCAATCGCCGCGTATCCTGACTCCATCATTGCATCCAGAAGCAAATGGTACGCCTTGGCGCCGGCAGCCTCGGGCGCGGCGTAGTACGAAGCGTCAAAATACAGCGGATCGATCTCCTCGACTTTTACAAATTCGATGATTTCCATGGTGCGCGCGGATTCCGGCTCGGCCTCTTCCAACTCCTCGTCGGTGAAGAGCAGATACTGGTCTTTTTCGTACTCGTAGCCCTTTTCAATTTCATTGCGCTCGACCATGCGGTCGCAGGTCGGGCAAAACAAGGGCATCTTGATCCTGGTGTGGCACACGCTGTGCAATTGATTGAAACTGATGCGCTCGGTGCGCGCCGCCGGTGACAGTCGAATAGGAATGGAGATCAGCCCAAACGACAGGAACCCTTTCCATGACGATCCAGCCACGGAGTCCTCCTCTTGGTCCAATTTGGGAACCCAAGAATAGCATAAGGAGCTTCGCAGATAGCCAGCAATAAGCTTTCCAGAGCAGAACAAAAGGCAAACCGGTCCCAAACCGGAACGCTCGGCAAAACCACCTTTATTTCAGTTGTTTAGCCTGTCTCTCGCGCAGAATTCCTATACGCGCGACTTGACTGATTCGCGGCTTTCCTTCGGCAAATTTCGGGCCACCTCTAAGGGAAACTACGCCTCTAACTCAGTATTGGCCCCGATTCATGCCAGCGGGTGCCGGCGGCTATCGTGGGAATGTAGTTGCAACCGGTCTCCGGCTTCAACCGCACGGCGCCGACGGCGCCGGCGAGACGATGGCGAGGTTGCTGGGAGGACGCGCGATGGACACTTCCGAACGTCGTTGGAGGCACCTCTTACTGGCGGTACTTACAGAACTCGATACCGAAAAATTTTCTCTTCGTCTGGCCGCCGCGGATGATGCGGTCTTCCAGCGCCTGCTGCAACTGGAGGGCACCGAAGGAACGGACGAGGAGCGGCTGGCCCTCGAAGAAGCTTTGATGGACATACGGCTGCTGCGGCATAACTGCTACCAGATGGGCTCGTGAGAGCCGGAAACCCGCCATGCGGAAGAATATTTTACAGTTATGTGCGTTTACGGCGTTGGTGATCGGCCTCGGTACGGGGATGTCCAGCTGCTACTGGACCCGTTCCGACCAGGGATCATCTGCAAGCCAGGATGAGCAGCGCCAGCGTGATGAGAAGACCCGCGACGAGGTCGCCAAAGCTACCGAACGCATGAAGCCGGCCATCGAGTCCGCCGGCCGGAAACTCGGCGAAGCTACGGAAAAAGCGGCCGAGGAGGCACATGCCGCCGCTCAAGGCGTTGCAGAAGGATGGCAGCGCGGCGGGCACGCCCCACTCGATCTGAACTCGGCCACCGAACGCGAGTTGACCGAGTTGCCGGGAATTTCTGGCCCCGAGGCTAGAAAAATCATTCGTTCCCGGCCCTATACGGACAAGCGCGAATTGGTCACCCGAAGCGTTTTGCCGCGATCGGCATACACGAGGATTGAAGATCAAGTCACGGCGAAGTGATCAGTTCTCCGGTCTTGCCCTCCAAGGCACCCCAGCCGCATTCCATTACCCCGTTGGCTCTGGACTCCGCTACAATGCCTAGCACCCGGCCAATCCCACGACTAAGGTCGAATCATGTCCAACACATGGATCCAATGGGAAGGCCAAATCGTCAATGGGAATTTCCAACTGCTGCGCTACCTGGGCGGCTCGCAGTCCAGCGCGGTGTTCCTCACTCAGCGGCGGGAAAATGAACGCGTCGTCAATGCCGCCATCAAGATAATTCCTTCTACTGCCGAGAGCGGCGCGCTGCAGCTCGCGCGCTGGAAAACATTTTCCGAGCTATCCCATCCCAATTTGATTTCGTTGTACGAAATGGGGCAATCCGAAGCCGGCGATGTTCCGTTTGTCTATCTGGTGATGGAATGCGCGGATGAAAATCTATCGCAGGTGGTGCCCGGCCGGGCGCTTGCTACGGACGAAGCGCGGGAAATCGTTGGCGCCGTCCTAAACGTTTTGTCGTACCTGCACGAAAAGGGATTCGTGCACGGCGCTGTGCGGCCGGCGCAAATCATGGCGGCCGCCGACCAGCTGAAGTTGTCCAGCGACGCGCTGCATCTCGCCGGAGAGACGCTCGACGATTTTTCCGAGCGCGATGCCTATGTCGCGCCGGAAATATCGAACAAAAGTTTCCCGCTCTCGCAGCCGCTCTCCGCGGCCAGCGATGTCTGGTCCCTGGGCATGACGCTGATTGAGTCGCTGACGCGATCTCTCCCCGCGGTTCGTGCCATTGACCGGCAGGATCCGTTCATCCCGAAAACGTTGCCGGAGCCCTTTCTCGATATCGCGGAGCACTGCCTGGTGCGCAATCCGCAGGGCCGCTGGACCATCGATCAGATCGCCGCGCGGTTGGAGGGCCGGGTTCCGGTGGCCCCGGCTCGCCAGGTTGCCGAGCCGGTAGACACGATCCCCGAGAGCGCTCCCGTCCCAGCGTCACTTCCCGCGGTTCGAATTTCCAGACCTCCCGCAAAACCGAATCGATACTTGCTGCCCTTCGCAGCGGGATTCGCTCTGGTGGTGGCAGCGCTGCTGGTGGGACCGAAACTGTTGCATCGCCATCCGGAAGCAGAAGCCGCGGAAGCAACTCCCGCGTCCAGCGAGCAGCCGCCTGCTCCGCCCGTCGCGAGCCAGTCGGCGCCTGCTCGCGCTTCGTCGCAGCCTGTCGCATCCTCCAAACCCAGCTATTCGGATTCAGCTTCGAGCGCTAAGGCGCCCGTTCCGGTGCCCGCATTGATTCATCCGGAGGCAGTTCACGAAGGGGCGACGGATACGGTCGCGAGAGTTCCGATCGGGCCATCGACCCGCGGCGAAGTTACGCACCGTGCCCTGCCGCAGGTGATCCAATCGGCGAGGAACAGCATCCACGGAACCGTGCGGGTCGGCGTGAAGGTCAATGTGGACCGCGAAGGAAACGTCGAAGATGCGGAGTTAATCTCCCGAGGACCCAGCCGCTACTTTGCGCGCACCGCAGTGGACGCCGCCAAGCAATGGAAGTTCAGCCCGCCCACGGTAGGCGGCCGGGGCGTGCTGAGCACGTGGATTTTGCAATTTGAGTTTACCCGCGGAGAAACCACGGTAGTCCCAAAGCAAGACATGCCGTGACTGTGGGGCATGCTTCAGCTTGCCACGAATCAAGTCCGCGAAAAGCGGACGCGTGAGAATTCCTCGTAAGGAACCGTGCCGGTCATTTCAAGATACCCCGGATGCGCGTTACCCCCGATCGTCAGGTCGCATAAATAAACGAATACCCGCGCTCCTGCGCCCGGTTCACCGCCAAAACTCCCGCCGGAACCATGTGAGAATTGCCGATCAGGTTCGCCGTAATCTCCTTCACCACGGCATCCACTTCCAACCCGTTGGCCTTGGCAATCCGGGTAGCGATGCCCCGCGTGGACATCGAGCAAACCGCAAACTGCACGCCCTTCTTGATGAGAGCTTCCATCCGTCCGGCTTGCGCGGTCTCTCCCGCCGGGCCGTAAATATTGATCTTGGGCGGCTCTTTGGTTTTGGGGTCGACGTACTCCGACTGCTCAGATAACTGCTTACCGTACTTCGCCCAGATCGCATCGGTATACGCAAAGGAAGTGGACTTGTGCCGCGCCACGATGATGACGGCGAGGTCGCTTTCCTTCAGTCCGTACACATCCTGATTCGCCGTGTAGTAATTGTTGGCAAATTGCAGCGCCCATCCGATGGAGTCGGGCGAAGAAGTATCCAGAAGAAATCGGTGCACGCCGGGAATTTTGTCGTACCAATCGTCCTGCGCATGGCGCGCGGGCTTCCACGCTCCTTCCGCCGCCTGCGCCGGCGCGCTCGCCGGAACACCGGCCACTGTCGCGCCGACCACTCCGGCGCCCACACCCAAGCGGGCGAGAAAAGATCTCCTGGCGAGTCGGGATTCCGATCCGATTGCCCTCATGTGGACCTCCTCAACTTTCGGAAGTTTCATTCCATCGAGTGGCAACAGTATAGACCCGTTTCCCGCGAACTCCGGCTTTCAAGCGGGAAATGGGCCCGTTGCATCTCTGCGTGAAGCCGCCGCACATGCCGTGCAGAACCGGTTGGAATCGGCTTATACTGTTCTTTCGCGCCATACATCGGAAAAGTATTTCAGGAGGAGCGCAACTTGACGAGTTCCGCCGTCGATAGCAAAGTCAAACGAAACTCGCCCGACTTTGAGAAGAATACGCGCCGCCTGACGGACCTCCTCACGGAAATCAAGAACCAGGAAGCCGCCATTCAGCAGGGCGGCGGCGCCAAAGCCATCGAATCCCAGCACAAGAAAAATCGCCTGACCGCCCGCGAGCGCATCGCCCGGCTGATCGATCCGCACACCTCGTTTTTTGAACTGGGAATCTACGCCGCCCACGAAATGTATGAAGAGTGGGGCGGCGCGCCGGCCGCCGGAACGATCACCGGCCTGGCGCGAATTTGCGGCCGCCTGGTGATGATTATCGCGAATGACGCCACGGTGAAGGCCGGCGCGTTCTTCCCTCTCACCGCCAAAAAAGTGATTCGCGCGCAAAACATTTCCATCGAAAACCACATTCCCACGATCTACCTGGTCGATTCCGCCGGGGTTTTCCTGCCGCTGCAGGAAGATGTTTTCCCGGATACCGACGATTTCGGGCGCGTCTTCCGCAATAACGCCGTCATGAGCGCGCAGCACATTCCGCAGATCACCGCGATCATGGGCATGTGCGTCGCCGGCGGCGCGTATCTGCCGGTGATGTGCGATCACATTCTGATGACCGACGGTTCAGGCTTATTTCTGGCAGGTCCCGCGCTGGTGCAGGCGGCCATCGGCCAGAAAGTTTCGGCGGAAGAGTTGGGCGGCGCAAAGATGCACGCGGAGATCAGCGGCACCGTCGATTTCCGCGAGCCGGACGACGAGTCGTGCCTCGAACGCATCCGCGCGCTGGTCGATAAGATGGGCCACCCACCAACGGCGCGCTTCGATCACAAGAAATCAGAAGACCCGCTGTTCCCTGCCGACGAGCTTTACGGCATTTTTTCATCCGATCCGGCGCGCCAGTACGACATGCACGAAGTGATCGCGCGCATCGCGGACGGCAGTAAGTTCGAGGAATACCGCGCGGAATACGGCAAGACGGTGCTGTGCGGCTACGCGCGGATCGGCGGCTGGGCCGTCGGGATCGTGGCCAATAACAAAATGCATGTCCCCACGATCGACGCCGCCACCGGCGAGCGCCGCATCGAATTTGGCGGCGTGATCTACACCGAGTCCGCGGAAAAGGCCGCCCGCTTCATCATGGACTGCAACCAGAACCTCGTGCCGCTGATTTTCCTGCACGACGTGAACGGCTTCATGGTGGGCAAGGAAGCGGAGTGGAGCGGCATCATCCGCGCCGGCGCCAAAATGGTGAACGCCGTCTCCAACAGCGTGGTGCCAAAGATCACGGTGATCTGCGGTGGCAGCTTCGGCGCCGGCCACTACGCCATGTGCGGCAAGGCCTACGACCCGCGCTTTATTTTTGCATGGCCCACGGCGCGTTTTGCCGTAATGAGCGGCGATTCCGCGGCCTCCACGCTGGTGGAAATCAAGATCAAGCAGCTGGAGCGCGAAGGCAAGAAACTTTCCGAAGCCGACAAAAAAGAATTGCGGGAGTCCATTCGCGCCACATACGAGCATCAGACCGACCCGCGCTACGCAGCGGCGCGGTTGTGGGTGGACGCAATCATCGATCCGGCGCGGACCCGCGAAACGCTGATCTGGGCACTGGAGGCGGCGTCGTTAAATCCTGATGTGGCCGAGTTCAAGACGGGCGTTCTGCAGACATAGCTTCATCTAAAATCCAGGCCGTAAGGATCTCCACTTGTCCGAACCTGTAAAAATCATCGAGTGCCCCAGAGATGCCTGGCAAGGCCTTGGGGAATTCATACCGACGCAAACAAAAATCGATTACCTGCTGAACCTGGCCTCCGCTGGTTTTAAGCACATCGATGCGGTCAGCTTCGTTTCGCCCAAGCACGTGAAACAAATGTCGGACAGCGAAGACGTGATGAAGGGTTTTCTTGCAGGCCTGCCGGCCAGCACAGCGTCGCCGGAGATCATCGGAATCGTGGTGAACGAACAAGGCCTCGAGCGCGCCCTGGCCACTCCGGGAGTAACGACGATCGGATATCCGTATTCGATCTCCGCCTATTTCCGCCGCGCCAACGCCAACATGAGCCGCGGCGAATCGCGTGCACTCGTGGAACAAATCAGAAAGGCTACCAAAGTTTCCGGACACGGATTGGTCGTTTATATTTCGATGGCGTTTGGCAATCCGTACGAGGAACCGTGGGGCGCGGAGATTGTCGAAGACGCGCTGGTCTGGCTAAAGGACATCGGAGTGCGCACCGTCTCACTTGCCGATACGGTTGGAACCACGCCGCCCGAATACGTTGCCGCGCTGTACCACACCGTGAAAGATTGCGTCGCGGGCGTCGAGCTCGGCGTTCATCTGCACAGCCGCGCCGAGGGCGCCGCGGACAAAGTTCTGGCGGCCTACGACGCCGGCTGCCGCCGGTTCGATGGCGCGCTCACCGGACTTGGCGGATGCCCCTTCGCCGGCGATGAACTGGTGGGAAACATCGCAACGGAAACAATTATTTCGGCGTTAGCATCAAGAGGCGCGGACGTGGGAATTTCTGCTGAGGCGCTGCGGCCGGCGATCGCCCTGTCCCAGGAAATTCGCGCGAAGTACGGAGCCGCTGTGCAGGCGCACTAAGAACGTACAGGTTTGAGTGGCACAGACTTCAGTCTGTGGGGTTTTGTGCCAATACAAAATCCACAGACGGAAGTCTGTGCCACTCCTAGCGAACAACACCATGCCCTACCGAACGCTCCATCTCGAATACTCCGGCGAAATCGCCATGGTCACGCTCAGCCGCCCGGAGAAGCGCAATGCCATCACCGCTGAAATGATCGCGGAGCTTTTCTCCGCGTTCGACGAAGTCGAGGCAAGCCCCGCGCGCGTGCTGATTCTCACCGGTGCGGGAAAAGCATTCTGCTCCGGCATGGACCTGGAATCCCTGAAGGCTCTCGCCGAGCAATCCCCTGCCGAGCAACGCGAAGACGCGGACCGCCTGGCGCGCTTCTTCCTGCGAATCTGGAGTTTCCCGAAGCCGACGATCGCCGCCGTGAACGGGCACGCCATTGCCGGCGGTTGCGGCCTCGCCACGCTTTGCGACTTCACGGTGGCCGTCCCCGAGGCAAAATTTGGATACCCGGAAGTGCGCATCGGGTTTCTGCCGGCGGTCGTTTCGATTTTTCTGGTGCGCCAAATCGGCGAGAAACGTTCGCGCGAACTGCTGCTATCGGGGAAGACCATCGAGGCCGCCGAGGCTCATCGACTGGGGCTCGTCACACAAATCGTCCCCGCGAAGGAATTGATGATTGCGGCGCAAATTCTGGCGGCAAATTTGATCGAGAGCAGCCCGACGAGCCAGATCATGACCAAGAAGCTGCTGTGCGATTTTGCCGCGCCGGAAATCAACCGCGAACTCGAACTCGCCGCGGCGGCCAGCGCGCAAATCCGGACGACGCTGGATTTCCAGGAGGGGCTCGAGTCATTCCTCAAGAAACGCCCTCCGCGCTGGGGCGGGAAGTAAGTAGCACGACTACAAAAGCTGAACCATCTGCTACAATTTTCACGCCGTTGAAACAATTCCCATGAGCGAATTTATCGACACCGTGGTGCGTGTCCGCTACGCCGAGACCGACAAGATGGGCATCGTCTACTACGCCAACTACCTCATCTATTTTGAGATTGGCCGGGTGGAATTCCTGCGCCAGCGAGGTGTCGACTACCGGCGCATGGAACTGGAAGACGACAGCTTCACGGTGGTCGCCGAAGCCCGATGCCGCTACCGCCGCCCGGCCCGCTATGACGATCCGCTGCGCATTCGCACCCGCGTGACCATGGCCAAGCTCCGCACCATCACCTTCGGGTACGAAATTCGCCATGATGTGACCGGAGAATTGCTCACCACCGGCGAGACCACCCACGTCGTTTGCGACAGTAACGGGCGACCCAAACCGCTGCCGGAGAAGTATCGCCGTTTTTTCGATGACGATTCGGCCGGATCCCGCGCACAGTCAAGCAGCGAATAATCACAGTCCCGCGAGCAGCGGAAGGGTTTGGAATTTGCGGGGTGTAGCGCCCGCCTTCAGGCGGGCATCCTAGACGCGCGCAGATGCCCGCCTGAAGGCGGGCGCTACACGAAAACCTGATCTCGCGAGGATTCTTCAGGTCAGCGACTTCAGCAAGAACAGGCCCAGGCGTAGTCCTGCGGAGTATGCGAACGGCGCAAGCTCCAGCGAATAGTGCCCGCAGGGCAGCGTGAGAGTTTCAAGGTCCACGCCTTTACTCCGCAGCGTTTCAAACATTTCTTCCGTGAATTCATACCAGAACGTCGGGTCATAGCGGCCGCTGATCATCAACATGCGCTGGCCGGTGTTCCGCAGGCGGTCCATGTACGGAACCGGGCTGATCGGCGTCCAGTAGTGCCGCAATTCGTCGGCGGTCACGTTGCTGCGCAAGCCTTCCCACACGTGCGCCGTGGTCATTCCCGTTCGCACCACATCCGCAAAATACGTTGATACGTGCATGAACCCGCCGGCGCGCACGGCGCGATCGTGCGCCATGGTGATCGAGCCGATGGCCGAGCCGATGCTGGTGCCTACCAGGCCGAGCTTGCCGTAGCCCTGCTGCTCGAGCCAGCGCAGGCAGCGCCGCGTGTCCAGAATGGCTTGCCGCGTGGCCTGAATCGTCAAGCCCACGTTCGATCCCACCAGTTGATCGGCGCGTTCGTGCCCGGGCGCGACCCGGTAGTCGTGATACGGCAACGAGAGGCGCAGCACGCTGATTCCGAGTTTATTTAGCCAGCGGCACAGATTTACCTGCCCGTGCCACTTTGCATTCCAGTTGGGCAGCAGGACGACGGCCGGGCCCGTGGTTCGCGCGCGGAAAAATCGCGCGTGCACCAGGTTGTTGTTGGCAAAAGGAGACGCCAGTTGGCTGGTGAAGGTGAGCACCTGCCCGCCCGACGCACCGTTCTGCGGCGGGTGCAGGACGTAATCGTCGGCGGGAGTGGCGGCCAGCCATTCGTCGCTGTACGCCAGCGTGCGGTCCACCCAGGCATTCAGAAATCCGCGTGGATCGGGCTCATTCGCGAGGCCACCGATGTGCTCCAGACCCCATTCAAAGGGATAGACGCGCCGGTTGTCATCGACCGTCCACCGCGCATGCTCGTAGCGCCGTATTTTTTGTTCCAGCCAGGACATAAATTTAACGAATCTCGAATATAGGTGCGCGTGGAAAACCTGTCAAACCAGCGTGTCGTTAGACGCCGTGTCGCAAGGCGGCGCGATATTTCCAAAGAGCATTCCAGAGAATAAAAGTCCCGAAGGGACGGCAGACCGTAGCCCACCACGGAAGTGGTGGGAAAATGCGCCGCCCATAACAAGCCCCGGCAGGGGCGACACAAATTATTAAGACGCCGCGGTCGGTGTTGCGGGAAGCACGGTCTACCGCGGGTCGGCCCGTGTTTCGCCCCTCCGGGGCTCGCTTGAGACGGTCGGCACGCTCTCCCACCACTTCCGTGGTGGGCTACGATGTTTCGTCCCTCCGGGACTCTCGGCAACGAAAATCGTTCCACCTTCCGCTGTTACCTGTTTGCTTCCTTCACTGCGTGCCAGAGATTGTCGGCGCGGGACGCCTGTGGCAGAGTCTTCACGTGATCCCTCTTGGCGCGTTTTTACTTGGCTTGATCATTGGCAGTTTTCTGAACGTCTGCATCCTGCGAATTCCCGCGGACAAATCGATCGTATTGCCGTCGTCGGCCTGCACCAATTGCGGAAAGGCCATCGCGCCGTATGACAATATTCCGGTCCTGAGCTGGCTGTTTCTTGGCGGCAAATGCCGGAATTGCGAAACCAAAATTTCCGCGATGTATCCAGCGGTCGAACTCCTTACCGGGCTCCTCTTTCTGGCCTGCTACTTCGTTTTCGGACCTACGATCGAGGCGTTGAAGTGGGCTGTCTTTTCGGCGATCCTCGTGGTCTTAACCGTCACCGACCTGCGCGAGCGCATTCTCCCCGACGAAGTGAATTTCTTCGGCCTCGGCACGGGCCTGCTCTTCAGTTTTTTCACCAAGTCGCTGGACGGCACGGCGCTCTATCTAGCCAATCGCTGGTTTGAGTTTCCTCCACCGCCGATGGCCTTGTCCGTCGCCGATGCGTTGTTGGGGGCGGCCGCTGGAAGCGGCCTGCTGTGGATTGTCGCCGAAGGATATTTCCGCCTTCGCGGCCGCGAAGGCATGGGCCTGGGCGACGTGAAAATGATGGCGGCCATCGGGGCGTTTCTCGGGCTGAAGCGCACCATGATGACCGTGCTCGCCGGATCGCTGCTCGGCAGCGTCATCGGTATCTTTTTGATCGCAATTTCAAAAAAGGGGCGCGACTACGAATTGCCGTTTGGTACATTCCTCGGAGCGGGCGCTTTGCTGGTGGTCTTTTTTGGGACTTCGACGCTCCATTGGTATGAGTCTTTGCTGTCGATCAAGTGAATTGTGAGCATGGAATTTCTCATCACGACGGCCCCACCCACCGCCAAATCTCTTTGGATGTTGTCGGCAGCCTTGCTGTTCGCCCTGTTCACTGGCGCATACCTGTTCATCCTGATGGCCAAGCGCTACGTGCAGCGCGGAACGCAGTCCGCCGAGGACTTCGGCGCAGCGAAACCGCGCAGCGATAATCCCGCCGCGTTCATGACCGCCTCCATGCAAGCGGTGATCAAGAAACTGAAAGAGCAGGAAAAGGAACTGGAAGTTTTGCACCGCGCCGAACGCGAGCGCGCGCAACAGACCGAACGGTTGAGCGAGGCGGTCACCCGCCACATGCCCGCGGGCCTGTTGCTGGTGAGCTCTGCGGGACTGATTACCAGCGCCAATCCCGCCGCGGAAGCCGCACTGGGCGTGAAGTCGCTCGTCTATCGCCGCTACAGTGAAATCCTCGGCGCGGGATCGCGGCTCACCGAACTGGTCGCGGCTTGCCTCGAATCGGGCCGCACGTTTCGCCGCGAGGAGGTCGAGTACCTGACTCCCGCGCACGAACTGCGGCAACTCGGCGTGACTATTTCTCCCATTCAGAACAACGGCACGGAAATCTATGGCGCCATTTGCCTCTTGAGCGACCTGACCGAACTCGCCGCGCTGCAAAAACAAATACACATGAAGGAAAATCTGGCCGCGCTTGGCGAACTTTCCGCCGGCATCGCCCACGAGTTCAAGAACGCCCTGGCCACGATTTCCGGCTACGCGCAAATGATCCGCAGCGAAGCGAAACCCGGCACCGACCTGCACGAGCACGGCGACCTCATCCTAAGGCAGACGCGTTCGCTGACCCATGTGGTCACCGAATTTCTGAAGTTCGCGCGCCCGCTGGAACTGGCCGACGAACACGTTACGCTCAGCCCGCTGATCGAGCAGATCGTGGCGGAGGTGAGCGAGGCCGTTCCCGATGTGCCGATTGAAACGCAAGGCGAGTTTGGCGAAGTCTCCGGCGATGACGCCCTGCTGCGGCAGGCGATTCTGAATCTGGCGCGCAATGCCGCGGAAGCCGCCGCGGACAATCCCGCCGGCGGCCGCGTGATCCTGCGCGGAGAAATCGAGAAGTCCGGAACGTTGCAAGGCCAGCGAATTTCGATTTCCGATAACGGGCCGGGGATTCCCTCCGAAGCGCTGACCAAGATCTTCATGCCGTTTTACACCACCAAGGCCAACGGAACCGGCCTGGGGCTGGCGGTGGTGCAGAAAATCATCGTTCAGCACGGCGGCTCGATCGAGGCGCGCAATCAGCCCATGGGCGGAGGAGCGGAATTCATCGTATGGTTACCCTTTGTACGCGAAAGCACCAGAGCGATTGATTCAGCCGCTGCACGCATCTAAAATAGTGTGGTCATGATCCGCCGTTTTCCTGCCGAAAGGCGGCCAAAAATTATGAATACAAAGATACTTATCGCAGCGGCGTTCGGATTCGCGATGTGTGCCTATTCGGTTCTACCCGCGTACCCGCAGGGCTCCGATCAGGGCAGCGTTGCGGATGCGGCGCGCAAGGCTCAGGCGGAAAAGAAGACCGCCCCCAAGGCCAAGCTGGTAATCGATAACGATAATCTGGGCACACTTACCGGCACGGTGAATGTCGTGGGGCAGCAGCCGCCCTCGGCCGACGATCAGGCCAAAAACGCAGCGGCCGACAAAAACGCCGGCGCTCCCAAAGGCGAATCCTACTGGCGCAGCAAATTCGCCAGCGCCAACAAGAAATTGGCGGACGATGCGCACGAACTGGACATCCTGCAACGCGAATACAATTTGAAGCAGGAGCAGTTTTATACCGATCCAATGGCTTCGCTGAAGCAGGAGTATTCCCGTTCGGACCTGAACGACACCAAGGCCAAGATCGACGAGAAGACGGCGCTCGTGGCGCAGGATAAGGCTGACATCGCCAATCTTGAAGACGATCTGCGCAAGGCGGGCGGCGATCCCGGATGGGAAAATCCGCCGGCACAGCCCGCGCCCGGTTCCGAAGTAGCGCCCGGATCGACGCCGCAGCCACAGCCGGAAGCGCAACCAGCGCCGCAATCCGCACCGCAGTAAGAATTCGAGGCGGTCGGCGCGCGGCGGCTTCACGCGAATCCTCTGCAACTGGCAGATAGCGAACTCCGCACAACGCCGCTCGGCGGGTCACTTCGCGGCGTGAAAACGTGATACAAGAAAAACTTTATGGAACCCCTGCTTCTGGTTGAAGACAAGCCCGAACTGCGCGCGATGCTCAAGAAAGCCCTGGAGCGCGCCGGGCATACGGTGGACGAAGCGCCCGACGGATCTTCCGCGGTGGCCAAAGTGCGCGCGCGCCGCTACGTTCTAGTGCTCACCGATCTGAAACTTCCCGGCTGCTCCGGCATTGAAGTGCTGCGGGAAACCAAGCAGGCCGATCCCACCATTCCCGTGATCCTGATTACCGCGTATGGCTCGGTGGAAGAAGCGGTGACGGCCATGAAGGACGGCGCCTACGACTTCATTCAGAAGCCTGTTGACCTGGAACACCTGAATCTGCTGGTTGAGCGCGCCTCCAAGCAGCAGGAACTGCTGCGCGAGAATTTGCTGCTGCGCGAGGAATACGCCGAGCGCTACGGCTTTCCGCGCATCGTCGGCGAACACAAGAGCATGCAGGACGCCACGCACCAGGTGCAGCGCGTGGCCGCCACGGACTCCACAGTGTTACTGCTGGGACAGAGCGGCACGGGCAAGGAATTATTCGCGCGCGCCATTCACCATCTTTCTCCGCGCAGGCAGCATCCGTTCGTCGCGTTGAATTGCGCGGCCATTCCCGAAGGCCTGGTGGAAAACGAATTGTTTGGCCATGAGCGCGGCGCTTATACCGGCGCCGGCGCCCGCAAGGTCGGCAAAATGGAACTGGCCAACCGGGGCACGATTTTCCTGGACGAAATCGCGGAGTTGCCGCTGGCCACGCAGGCAAAACTTTTGCGCGTCCTCGAAGAGCGCAGCTTCGAGCGCGTCGGCGGAACGCAACTGGTCGACATCGATGTCCGCATCCTGGCCGCGACCAACAAGGACATTCGCGAAGCGGTCACCTCCAAGGCGTTTCGCGAGGATTTGTATTTCCGCATCGCTGCCGTCCCCATCACCATTCCCGCGCTGCACGAGCGCGGCGACGACGTCCTGTTGCTGGCGGATCATTTTCTGGAGCGCTTCCGGCGCGAATTTCGCAAGCCCAACCTGCTCTTTGCGCCGAGCGCGCGCGCCGCTCTACGCTCCTATTCCTGGCCCGGCAACGTGCGCGAGCTTCAGAACACCATCGAGCGCGCCGCGATCCTCACGGACTCCGATCTGATCGAAGCCGCCGAGCTGCAGCTTCCCGCGCCGCGTCCCGCCGACGGCAACATGCCCGCCGGAATGTTGTCCGAATCGTTCGATTGGGGCGGCACGCTGCAGGAAGTCGGCACGAGAGCGGTCGGGTACGTCGAGCGTTTCAAAATCGAAGCCGCGCTGAAGTCCACCAAGTGGAACAAAACCCGCGCCGCGGAGCAGCTGGGCGTCTCCTACAAAACGTTGCTGAACAAGATTCGCTCGCTGGGCCTGGAAAACTAGTGGCGCATGCTTTAGCTTGCGGCGTGTTTCCTGCGAGAAGTATAAAACCGACTTCGACCAAAACGGCCAGCGGCTAAAGCCGCACTCCCAGAAATGGCAAATCGGCACGGCTGAAGCCGTGCCCTACAAAGATGTGTTGGCCTTTCGCGCGAGATGCAGCGTCACGATCCCCCCGGTCCAGCGCACAAATCGCACGCCCTTGTACCCGCAGCGCTCAAACAATTCCTGCAAAGCCTCCGGCGAAGGAAACTTGCTGACGGAGCTGGGCAGATAGGTGTACGCAGAACCGTTCCCCGAAATCAGCGCGCCAAGCCGCGGAAGCACGCGCCGGAAATAAAAGCGGTACAGCCCGCCAAATAACTTTCCGCGCGGCTCGGCAAATTCCAGAATCGCGGCCGTGCCGCCCGGCTTCAGCACGCGAAAAATCTCCCGCAATCCGCTCTCGTAATTTGCCAAATTGCGGAATCCAAACGAACACGACACCAGATCGAAATGCTCATCGCTGAACGGCAGCGCCAGCGCGTCAGCCTCAACGAACGTAATCCGGGCGTCCATCCCGGCGGCTTTCTCACGCGCCCGTACCAGCATTTCCGGAACAAAATCGGACCCGACAATTTCCGCGCCGGCCGGAGCTTCCCGCCGGAACGCCAGCGCCAGATCCCCCGTGCCGCAGCACAAATCAAGCACGCGTGCCGCCGGATCGCGCAGCGCCGCGCTGCATTCCCGCGCCACGCGCCGCCGCCACACCTTGTCGATATCCAGCGAAAGGAGATGGTTCAGCAGGTCGTAGCGCGGCGCGATGCGGCCGAACATTTCCCTTACATGCGCCGCGGCTTCGTGCTCGTCGCGAACGCCTTCGGGCCGTGTTCCCGGAACGCTGCCGCTCTCTGATACGGATTTCATTTGCGGCGGCTCTTTCGAGGTTCCGGCTGCCGCGCCGCGATCGCGCACTCGCGCAGCACTCGCAGCAACATCTCCTCTTCGGCCTCAACACCGCACCGCACCCGCCCGATGCGTTCGGGAAGAACAAACCTCAGGCGCCCGGCGCGCGTCTTCTTGTCCGCCTGCATCGCGGCGATCAATTGCGCGGGCGGAATGGACGGCCATGCCGGAAGCGGCCCAACGCGCGCAATCAGCCTGGCGATTCTTTGTTCCCCGGCGGGCGGGAACATTCCCTTCTCTACTGCCAGCCGCGCCGCCGCGATCATGCCCCATCCGACCGCCTCGCCGTGCAAATAGGTGCGGTAGCCGGTGGCGCTTTCCAGCGCGTGCGCGAAGGTGTGCCCGAAATTCAAAATTTCCCGCAGTCCCGATTCGTGTTCATCCTCGGAGACGACGCGCGCTTTTTGCGCCACGGAGCGCTCGATGACCACCGCGAGCGCGGCGCGCTCCCCGCGCAAAACTTTTTCCATCTTCTCTTCAAGAAACTGGAACAGCCGGTCGTCTCCGATCACGCCGTACTTGATCACTTCGTAGATCCCCGACCGAAAATCGCGCGGCGGCAGGCTGCTCAGCAGCGCCGGATCGGCCACCACGCCTTTCGGCGGATAGAAGGCGCCGACCAGATTCTTCCCTTCCGGAAGATTTACTCCGGTCTTTCCGCCAAGCGCGCTGTCCACCTGCGCCACCACGGTCGTAGGAATATGAATCAGGCCGATTCCGCGCGCGTAGCTCGCCGCGACGAATCCAGCCACGTCGCCGACCACTCCGCCGCCCACCGCGACAATGATTGAGCGGCGGTCCGCGCCGGCGCGCACCAGGTCGCGGCAGGCTCGCTCGACGGTGGAAAGATTCTTGGCCGTCTCGCCGTCATCGATCAAAATCGTCGCGCGTCGCATCTTTCCTAGCAACCGTTCGATCCGCTCGCCCCAATGCCGCCAGACACGCGGCGACGAAACCACGAATACATTGCCGCCCTGGCTTACTCGCGCAACGAGGCGCGGCAATTCCCGCAGCACGCCCCGGCCGCACACCACTTCGTATTTGCCGTTCGCCGCCCGTACCGGTATTTTTTTCATCGCTTCGATTCGCAGGTGACTCTTGGCGGAGCTTTCTCTCAGCCACAAAAAAATGTAACACAGATAACGGGGAGCGATTGGACGCAAAGAATTGCCAAGATCAGTTGGCGCAGCGGATCAGAAAACCGCTGCCCGGCTGTGAACGGGAAACTGGAACAAAACCTGAGCCCGGGCAGCGTTACTGTTTCACGTATTTTCTGACGTCCTTCAGCACCACGTCCGCGCCGTAGACGCCGCCGTTTTGATCGCCGGCAACGCCTTCCGGTGCGTTGGTCAAAACGCCTGCGGGATGAGGGATGGGAATGAATGCCGTCACCTTGCCGTCCTTGGCGCTTCCAATGCGAATGCCCTGATCGAAGCCGGGATTGTAGGTCGGCTTGGTGGCATCATCGACCTGGGACATGGAATCAGCCACATAAATCACGTCATGGCGGTCGATGAAAACCCCGCTGGGCGTGCCGAACTGCTTCCACTCAGCCAGGAATTTCCCGTCCTGATCAAAGATCTGAATTCGCCGGTTCACGCGATCGGCCACAAAAATTCTTCCCTTGGAATCGATCGCTATAGCATGGGGCACCTCGAACTGGCCGGGACCCGACCCGTGCCCGCCCCACTGCTTGATGAATTTTCCGTCCTTGGAGAATTTCACGACGCGCGCGTTGCCGGTGCCGGCGGCGTGCCCGTCGGCCACAAAAATATCTCCATTCTTGCCGATCACCACACCGTCGGGTTGGTTGAAAGTATCCGGCCCGTCGCCAGCAACTCCGGCCTTGCCGAGTTTCATGAGCACTTTTCCATCCGGACTGAACTCGATCACCTGCTGGCCCTTTCCGTCCTTTCCGGAATTGTCGGTCGCCCAGATATTTCCCTTCTTATCGACATACACGCCGTGAGGCACAACGAACAGGCCTGCGCCCAAACTCTTGATCAACTTGCCGGACGCATCGAATTCCAGGATCGGATTCAAATTCGAGTCGGCGCAGGAATTTGCGCCGCAGCGTTCGGCGACCCACACGTTGCCCTTGTCGTCGACGGTGACCGCGTTGGTCGAGCCCCAGGCGCGGCCATCGGGCAGCGCTTTGCCCCAGCCCTCCACCGCGCGATACGGATTGGGGACGGAAGCGGCCGAAGAATTCTCCGGGGTTGCCGGCCGGCTCGCGGATGCGATCATCGCCGCCATTCCCGCGGCGGCCAGCGTCAACGTGATGCGAGATGCGATGGATTTCACAATTCCTCCTGGGTGATGTGCCCCCGAAACCGATCGTCAGTTGCGTTCACGGCCGCGGATAATCCGTGCAGGCGTGCTCGCGAAGGCTCCAGTCGGGCTTCAGCTGGTAGTTGAGCTGCGATGTAATGGGCTGCGTGTAGGCCTTGGGATCTTCGATGGTGAGATCGATCCGAAGATCGTCATGGTCGAGCCGCCGGATACGCTCCACTACATGCAGTTCTTCGGAATGGGGATGGCCCGCGCGATCGAGCCACGTCTTGTCATTGAAATCGATGGTGTCCACGACCAGCGTGTCGCCCTCCCAATGCCCGATCGGATCGCCCATCCAGAGGCGTTCGCTCGGATCCAGATCCTTGGTGTGCGGGCGCCCGTCCGTCCAGATTTGCCGCACGAAAGAATCATACTCGAAGAGCATGACCACGCGACCCGGCGTTTGAACAATTTCAAACGGCGGCGGATGAACGTATATTCGCGGAATGCCCGGAAGGTTGCAGTCGTAGGTGGGATCGTTGGTGTCCGCCACCGAGTGCGGACCGAAGGATGGCTTGTTGGCTTTGAATTTTTCCAGCGCCCAGGGCGTCATCGGAAGCTCGCCGGCCGTAAATCCATAGCCCAGATAACGCGTCGCGGGGGTGCCGCGGCGATTCCAGACTCCGGACAAGTCCGGCGCGGAAGCCGCGGTCGCAGACGCCGCGGACGCGGGCTTCGCATCGCGCGAAGCCGGAGTTTGCGCGCGCAGCAATCCGGCGCAGCCGGAGATGGCCAAAATTGCGAGGAGGTAGCCGAACGCACGGGTGGACATGTCAGCACTCCAGACCGGATTTCGCTCTCTCGGTTTCTGCATCCTACGCTGGTCGCGCTCGCGACACAATGAATTTGCCGTGTCGCACGAATCCGCTGGCCGCTGTAGTCAGGGGGTAGCCAAACCGTAAAATGATCTGGCATGATCCTTCTCTCTGTCCGGAGGGTTTAACCAAGTGAAGACCGTTCCACTAGGAAACAACGGGCCGCTCGTTTCGCAAATCGGCCTGGGCTGCATGGCCATGTCTGACATGTACGGCCCCTCCGACGAATCGGAGAGCATTGCCACCATCCACGCGGCGCTCGACGCGGGAATCACCATGCTCGATACCGGCGACTTCTACGGCATGGGCCACAATGAGATGCTGATCCGCCGGGCCATTGAAGGCCGCCGCAAAGATGTATTTCTCGCCGTAAAATTCGGCGCCCTGCGCGGGCCGGACGGCTCGTTCAACGGTTACGACTTGCGCCCGGAAGCCGTGAAGAATTTCCTGGCCTACAGTTTGCGCCGCCTGGGCACGGACTACCTTGACCTGTACCAACCGTCGCGCGTCGATGCCCGCACACCGATCGAAGAAACCTACGGAACGCTGGCGGAGCTCGTCAAAGCCGGCCACATTCGCCACATTGGAATTTCCGAAGCGTCGGCCGAATCGATCCGCAGGGCCCGCAAAGCGGCGATGGTCGCGGCGTTGCAGATCGAATACTCGCTGGTGAGTCGCGGCGCGGAAGCCACTATCCTGCCCGCCGCTCGTGAACTGGGGATGGCTATCACGGCCTACGGAGTGCTGTCGCGCGGCCTGCTTTCAGGATCGCCGGTGACTTCGCCCAAGGATCTTCGCAAACACCTGCCGCGTTTCCGCGGGGAAAACTACGAAAAGAATCAAATTCTGGCCAGGACGCTAAGCGACATCGCCGCGAACAAAAACGCCACCGCATCGCAGGTCGCCATCGCCTGGGTGATGTCCCGCGGCGCGGACATCGTCCCATTGATCGGCGCCCGCCGCCGCACCCAACTGGCCGAATCGCTGAAAGCCCTGGACCTGAAACTAACCGCCGAAGATCTCGCTCAAATCGAGCGCGCCATCCCGGCCAGCGCGGTAGCCGGCACGCGCTACGGCGAAGAGCAAATGCGCTGGCTGGACAGTGAGAAACCCGCAAGCTAGTGGCGCATGCTTTAGCTTGCGGAGTTTCAAAAAAAAGCCTGAACGAAACCGCAGCGAGGACAAGTGAAAATCGTAACGTGGGCTCTAATCCTGGCGCTACTCTGGACCGCCGCGCTGGTAGTGATCGCGCGCAGCGTGGGTCTGCATTCCACTCCAGGAATGTGGACCGGAGCGATCGGCCTGCCCGGCGTAGTAATTGCCAACTGGATGCAGTCGCAGCTCTTTCACCAATTTCACCGCACGCTAGGCTACGCCTTGATGTTTCTGATCAACTGGGGATTTTACTGCACAGTTCTGGAAGGAATTTTCTCAATGAAGCGCTGGTTCAAGTAGCAAAAGCTTGAGCCCGTGGCCTTCCATCAGTCCTTGGAAGAACTCCGCGCTACTTAATCTTCTTCTCCAACTCCGGCACCGCCTCAATCAGCACATGCCCGGTGATCGCCAAGGTACGTGGGTCAACCTTATCGAGCGTATCCTGTGGAGTATGCCAGTAGGGCACGTCCAGATCGATGATGTCCGCTGACGGAACGTCGCGCTTCAAAAATGAAAGATGGTCGTCCTCGATCGGCTCGGCATCCTTGACGAACACCTTGCCGTATCCCAGCCGCCCCGCGGTATTCCACAAAATATCGGTGAGCCATGGCGTGGAATTGGTCTCGCGCCGGTAAACCGGATTGGTTGGGCCAACCATGTCCACCAGGATCATGGCCTTCACGCGCTTCAGATCGCCGGAAAGCGCCAGGGTCGCGGCCAGTTCGCGGCTCCCGTACGTGTTGTCCGGATCGGCCCAATTCAAGTTGAAGGCTTCCTCGCCGTCAAAAAACGCCAGCCAGACGGTGTCCGCATTCTTTCGCGCGCAAAGCAGCCGAGCCAATTCCAGCAGGACGCCGGTGCTGGACCCCGCGTCGTCAGCGCCCACGAAATTGTCCATGCGCTTGGTGTCGTAATGCGATCCAAACAAGATGATGTTGGGATTCGCGGAAGGAATTTTCACCAGGATATTCTTCATGGCCACATCGCCCACCGGCGTGGAGGGCGCATGAAAATCCTCTTCTTCCACCGGGCATCCAAAACTCTTCAGCTGGCCGATAATGTACTGCTGTGCGCGCTGAATCCCCGCGGTCCCTGCCGAATGCGGGCCGATGGCCACTAACTGCTCGACGTGCTTGTAGGCCCGCGAGCCGTCAAATCCCCCGGTAGTATCCGGCGACGGGGCGGGCGGAAAAGACGCCGCCTGGGGCGCGCCGGTTCCCTGCTCCGCGGTTCCCGAAGGCGACGAGTGCCCGCAGGCGGCAAGCCCCGCAACGGAAAGCAGCGCCAGCGCCGCGATCCCCGATCCGATTTTGGGCCGGCGCAGCTTCATGGTTGGACTCCCCGGTCGGCGATCGCCGCGCGTTTCGCCTTGTTTCGCACCACCACCGCCGCGACCGCGATGCCCACAAAATAGAGTCCCACCATCGGCGCCATGAAGATGAGCATGGTGGTCGCGTCAGGCGTGGGAGTGATGATCGCGGCGACAATGGCGATGATCAGGATCGCGTAGCGCACGTTCTTCCATAAAAACGCCGGCGTCACGATGCCAAACAGCGCCAGGAAAAAAATCAGCACCGGCAATTCAAAAATGACACCCAGCCCCAGCAGCACAATCAGGATGAAATCGAAATATTCGTTGATGCTGATCAGCGGCTTGAACGGCCCCTGAAAGCTGGTCAGGAAGGCCAGCATGTACGGCAGCATGATGAAATAGCCGAAGGAAATTCCCGCCAGAAACAGGAACACCGTGGAGAAAAGAAAGCCGGTCACCGCTTTGCGCTCGTGCTTGTAAAGCCCCGGCGCGATGAACAGCCAGACCTGGTAGAGCACAAACGGCGCGGCCAGCACCACGCCCAAGTACAGCCCGAAGGTGATGATGATGTTGATCATCCCCGCGGGACTGGTGTAAATCAATTTGTCATCGAGATGCTGCCGGCGCAGCGCCTCCTGCATCGGCCGGGAAATGAATCCGAGCAGCTTTTCCGCAACGCTGACGCCGATCAGCGCGCCAATACCGATGGCAATGGCGGAGTTGATGAGCCGCTTGCGCAAATCCACCAGGTGCTCAAAAAACGACATCTTGCCGCCCGGTTCCTGCTCGAGCACCGATGGTGAGGGATCAGACAACGGGATTATCTTCCGGAGAAGATTTCTCGTGAGGGACACTTACGGTTTCCGCCGAGGCATTCGACGAATTCGCGTCGCCGTCCGGCGCGGCGCTGGAACCGCCGTGAATCCGATTCTCAGTTTCCGTCGTGATGGGAGCGCTTTCGGAGGGAGACTCGCGCGGCACTACGCCATCAGGTGGGGCCTCCGGCAGAGGAGGAGGAGCCTGCGCCGCTCGCGCAGCCGCCGCTTTTTCCTCTTCGCGGATGCGCGTCTGCCGCTCCAGTTCCCGAACTTCATCTTCGAGCGCGAAGCGGAAGTCGTTGGTCATCTTGCGAAACTCACCCGTCGCTTTCCCAAGCATGCGCGCCAGTTCCGGCAGCTTTTCCGGGCCGAAAATGACCAGGGCCACGACGAAAAGAACGACTAGGTGTGGCAGGCTCAACATGGCAGTACGCTATGCCTTTTTTGGATCGAACGCAGAAAGTTCCGACGGACGGGAAACCGGTCCATAAGCCGGTTCGCAATGACTTCCCGCGAAGCGCTCTAGGTACCACTCTGGCACAAGCTTAGGACCAAACGACTTCGGCCCGCTCCCGTCTAATGCCCATGTGGAATCATAGTGGACAGCCCGAGGGGTGTCAATTCAGCCTCTATGCTATACTATTTGGCAATGTGCATGGCCACGCGCCGTGCCGCAGGAAAGCGAGGGCGACATGCAGGGTGAGAGGCGTGGAGCGCTGCTGGTTATAGGTGTATTGGTCGTTTCCGCAATCCTGGGGGGCATTTACGGGCCGTCCGTGCGCGCGACGTCCACCGACGTGAATAACCTGCAGGACTCCGTCAAGTCCTTCACGCATGTCCTGTCCATCGTTCAAAAAGATTACGCCATCCCCATCGATACCGATCATGCCATTTATTCCGGAGCGATTCCGGGAATGTTGCGTGTACTCGACCCGCATTCCAGCTTTTTTGATCCGCGCGCGTACGCCAACCTGCGCGAAGACCAGCGCGGCCGTTACTACGGCGTGGGCATGACCATCGTTCCACGCGACAATTTCACGTACGTGCTGGCTCCCATGCCCGCTTCGCCTGCCTACCGCGCCGGGATTCGACCCGGCGACGTAATCATGTCCGTGGACGGCAAGTCCACCGAAGGCCTGAGCAGCTCCGAAGTGGCTGACATGCTGAAGGGCCCCAAGGGCACCGTGGTGCACATCACCATGAAGCGCGTGGGCTACGCCGAGAACATCAATTTCACCGTGACCCGCGACGAAATTCCCAAGCACTCCGTCGATCTCGATTTTGAAGTGAAGCCCGGCGTCGGCTACATCAAGCTTTCCGGATTTAACGAGACCACCGACACCGAACTTGCCGCAGCCCTGAAGGATCTGGACGCGACCAAGCTCGACGGCTTGGTGCTTGACCTGCGCGGAAATCCCGGCGGCCTGCTGAACGAAGCGGTGGCCGTTTCGGACATGTTTCTGGACAAAAACCAGCTGATCGTTTCGCATCACGGCCGCGCGTCGGCCGAGCGCCGCTACTACGCCGTTCGCGGCAATCGCGGCGTGACCATCCCGCTGGTGGTCATCGTCAACGGCGGCTCCGCTTCCGCTTCGGAAATCGTGACCGGCTCGATCCAGGACCATGATCGCGGCCTGGTGGTTGGCGAACAGAGCTTCGGCAAGGGCCTGGTTCAAACCGTTTCCGGATTGAGTGAAAACACCGGCCTCGCGCTCACCACCGCCCGCTATTACACGCCGAGCGGCCGCCTGATCCAGCGCGACTACAAGGACATTTCGCTGTACGACTACCTGTACAATCACAAGAATCCCCCGCCCACCGAAGTCAAGCTCACGGATAGCGGGCGCCAGGTGACCGGCGGCGGCGGAATCACCCCGGACGTTGTCGTGGCTCCGGCCAAGCTAGATCCTTTCCAGGAATCGCTGCTGCGCCACGAAGTCTTCTTCGCCTACCAGGGCGGCGTGGGCGCATTCACCACCTACTACCTGGGGACAAAGCCGGAAATCACCAAGGAATTCGTGGCCAACGACAGTGTGATGAAGGTCTTCCGCGGGTACCTCGACAAGGAAAAGATTCCCTACACCGAAGAAGACATCGCGCAGAATTCCAGCTGGATCAAGCGCGAAATCCGCAAGGAAGTTTTCATTTCGATGTTTGGCCTCACCGAAGGCGCCAAGGTCGATCTGGAAGACGACGTTCAACTGCAAAAGGCGATGGAATCCCTGCCGCAGGCGCGCGCGCTGTACGAAAATGCGCGCCGAATCATCGCGCAACGGACTGCCAGTTCCGGTCCGCAACAGCAGTAGTTGCCGCACCAAACACGCCGCAACAACTTTGCGGCGCGGGGCGTTTGGAATCCTCGCCGTCCCCTGCTAAAATCTCACGAGTTTCGTGGGCGTGTAGCTCAGCTGGGAGAGCGCATCGTTCGCAACGATGAGGCCGCCGGTTCGATCCCGGCCACGTCCACCAATCCCTTCTTCCTTCCATTTGAGGCTGGTTCGCGGGGCATTGTTGCGCCGATTGGCCCATCCGCGGCTTGGGAGGCGATGCCATTGCAAAGCGCGCTCGTAACCGAGACGCTTCGGATGATCGCTAAAATGCCTGTCCCTCATCGAGGCGGAAGCACAAATCGTGACCGGTTCTTGCTATACCGTATTCACTGTATCCCGGCATACCGTTAATAGCTTAGTACGGGTGCTCCATTGTGTAATTCTTCACTTTCAGGCATCTTTGCTGTCAATGGAGTGAACTACCTTGCATCTAACCTTCTCCGACGAATCCCAACTCGCGCAATCGCCCCTCCTCGTTTCGCATGCGCGTCGGCGAATACGCATTTCCGCATGTTGTCGAACTGCTAGGCACTGTCGGATTGCACCATTCGAAACCGGGAGGGACAGATGCCACATGAAATCGAGCATGCCGGACCTTTGGACGCGACGCAATCCCTGCGAATTCTTCTCCTCGAGGACAATCCCGATGACGTCGAACTTTGCAAACGCCTGTTGAAACGGGCGTTTCGAGAGGTTCATTGCGACGCCGTCGCATCTCGCGAAGCTTTCTCCACCCTCCTGACCGGAAACACTTATGACGTCATCCTGGCGGATTACGCTCTCGGGTTGTGGACCGGTATGGAGGCGTTTCAGCTGGTGCGCGATTCCGGCCGGGACATTCCCTTCATCCTGGTCACCGGGGCTCTGGGTGACGAGCGCGCCATCGACTGCATCAAGACCGGAATTGCCGACTACGTCCTGAAAGACCATCCCGATCGCCTTCCCATCGCGATTTCCAGGGCCATCAAAGATCGCTCACTCATGGAAAAGCGCCGCCAGGCCGAATACGCGCTGCAGCAGAGCGAGTCTCAACTTCGGATGCTGGTGGAGTCGATTCCGGCGGCCACGTTTGTCGAGCAAGGCACCCGCTGCTGCTACTCGAATCGCGCCGCGGAGCAGATTACCGGCTACAGCCGGGAGGAACTTTTGAACATGACTTTCTGGGACCTGATTCTTCCCGATTCCCGCAAGGCGCTGATCGGGCTGACCAACCCGCATACCGAGAGCCTGCCGGCCTATCGCTATGAAATTGATATCCTCACCAAGCAAGGCACGACCCGGTGCCTCGATGTTACTGTGGCCATGTTTCAGAATGACGGCGGGCTCGCGGCGTTGATCACCGCCTTTGACATCAGCGAGCGCAACGAACGCGAGACCATCGAGCGCAAGCGACTGGAAGATCAGGTTCGCCACTCCCATAAAATGGAGGTCCTCGGACGGCTTTGCGGCGGCGTGGCTCACGATTTCAACAATTTACTTGGGGTCATGATCGGCTACGCGGAACATCTCCAAATGGAGATGGAGCGGGGCAATCCTCTTCGCGCAGGCGCCGATGAAATTCTGGGTGCGGCCAACCGCGCGGCATGCCTCACGCGCCAACTTCTGGCCTTCAGCCGCCCGGAAACTCTCGACCGCAGGCCACAGGATTTGAACCGTGTAATCTCCGAAATCAAGAATTTACTGCGCCGGCTTATCGGCGATGACATCGAGCTGAGCACCATCCTCGACCCCGCCCCGATGACGGTCCACGCTGACAAAGGCCAGATGGAGCAAATCCTGATGAATCTCGCCGCCAACGCCCGCGACGCCATGCCCGAGGGCGGAAAGCTGGTCATCAAAACAAGTTCCACCGTGGTGGATGAAGCCACGATACGAACTTCTCCTTATCCGATTCCGTTCGGACCCTACATTTGCTTTTCTGTTACCGACACTGGGTTTGGGATGGACGCGGAAACGAAAGCGCGCGCTTTTGACCCTTTCTTCTCAACCAAGGAAAAGGGCAAGGGTACTGGGCTCGGGCTTGCCACGGTGTACGACGTCGTGAAGCAAAGCAACGGTCACATCGAGGTCCTGACTGCGCCCGGGGCGGGCACGACGTTCAAGATTTTCCTGCCGCAGTTCCAGGAAGCCGTTCAGAAACCAGCACCCGAACCGAAAGACGCCACGCTCCCGGACCGGCACGAAACGGTGTTGCTAGTCGAAGATGATTCGTCCCTGCGAACAGCCGTTCGCAACACGCTCCAACTCGCCGGCTACGCGGTGCTGGAAGCCAAAGACGGAATCAGTGCCCTCATCGTGGCCAACAAGTATCCAAGCGCGATCGACCTGCTGATAACGGATCTGGTCATGCCGGGCCTCAGCGGCTGGGCGCTGGCCCACGAATTGAAGGAGGACAGGCCGTCAATTCGCATCGTCTACATGTCCGGCTATCCGGAACAGAATTTGGAGACGCAATTCCCGGTCGCCGGAAGCGCATTTCTGGCGAAGCCCTTCACGCGGGAGGCCTTGACCCGAAAGATCCATGAAACACTGAGCACGTCTGTGCCGGTGAAAGTGGCTTAGCATCGGCACTCCTGAGCAGGCAGGCGAGCCGCTACGCGTAATTCCCTGCTCTCCTGCCGCGCATCATGGAAGAATCTCGAAGACCATCATGTGGGCTTCTTCTGTGATGTAGTCGCGCTCGGGATAGGGCGGCGTCTGCACGATGTGCTTGGGAACCGCGGCGTAGTATTTGTTCATCGAGGGAATCCACATGCCGGACTTGCCGATCGCCCCGGTGGGCACTTTTCCCAGCAGTTCGTAGTGGTCCGCATCGTTTTGCTTGTACACCGCGATCGTTCCAGTCGTTCCCTGGAAATAAATTCGGCCGGACTTCGCGTCGTAGTAGATTTCGTCGGCGCCGCCCGGGCTATCCAGAGATTGAATCAGTTTCCCGGTGTCCGAATCCAGGACCGTCAGCTTGCCGGGCTCGCCGCGGTGTCCGCCCTGCAGGCGGCTACCGAAAAACAGGCGGTGATGCGCGGGATCCAATCCCCCAACGTGCGGCTGCGGGCCGCCCGTAATTTCCCACTCAGAGATGATCTGGCGCTTCTCCGTGTCAATCACTTTGCACATGCTCTTGCCGTCCACTACGTCACCCATGCCAACATACAGCCGCTTCCCGGTCGGGTCGAGGACGATGCCGGCTGGTTCTGTGCCGTTCATCTTGATGCTGCCCACCAGCTTGGCCGCATTCGTATCGACGATTTCGATGGTGCCGTCATTCGAGCCCGGCGCGCCAACGCCGGAGTAATACAAGCCCTTATTAAAATCGTAAGCGCCGTTGTCGGGATCGCGCTTGGCTCCCTTGCCGCCGGTGAACTCCACGGTCTTGGCAACTTCAAACGTGGCCCCGTCAATACCAACCAGCGTGTTGTCGGTGAGATCGACCCAGACCAGGTTTTGCTTCGGGTCAAAGAACGGCTTGCGGGGATGACCGCCGAGCGGGGTCTCGTGGATCACCTTGCCCGCGCGCATATCGATCGTCAGAAATGTATCGTTGTTCTCTCCGGAAAGAAACAAGCGCTGGTTCTTGAGGTCCGCCGTCAGGTGGTCCATGTAGCCTTCGGTCGGCAGCGGAAAAGTTTCCACCAGGCGCATGAGGCCGCTCATGTGAACCATGGGAAGCTGCTGGTCGTATTTTCGCTGCGCCACGGCGGTGGAAATGGCAAAGGCGCACACCAAAATCAGAAGCACGGCACCGTGGATTCTCTTCATCTTGTCTCCCCTTGAAAATTGATCACGCTCTGCATCTCCGTGATGTGCTGAAACAGATCGCCGGAAACGGCAACGATGTCGGCGTATTTCCTATTTTCGATGGTCCCCAATTTATCCTACAAGTGGAGGATCTCGGCGTTTACAGTGGTCGCCATGCGCAAGGTATACAACGGACTGGCTCCCTATTGCACGTGAACCACAATCTTGGAATTATGCAGCCCCCACTACCGAGCGCATGTTGTTTCCAGGTCCGGTGATGACGCCATTTTCTGGGCCGCGACTATGGGCTATACTGCCGTTACTTATAAGGTGTCCGTTCTTCCCCGGAGGTGGTGATGAGGCTCAGGGCCTACAGCGTTTCCGTGGCACTATTCGTGCTCCTTGGACTGGCAATTCCCGCAGTCGCACACCACGCTTTTCCCGCGGAATTCGATGTCGATAAGCCGGTTACGCTGACCGGGGTGGTCTCCAAGCTGGACTGGATCAATCCCCACGTGTACGTCCATCTGGATGCCGCGGAAAACGGCAAGACCGCCACCTGGGACCTGGAAAGCTGGCCGACCGGAATCCTGAAGAGAAGCGGCGTTACCCGGGACATGATCAAGGAAGGAACACAGTTGACCATCCTCGCCTATCGCGCGAAAGATGGCACGAATCTGGCCTACATCAGGAAGTTTACCTGGTCCGACGGCCATGCAATCGAAACCTGGTTTGGCGGAAGAGAGCCCGGACAACCGAAATGAGCTTCGCTCTCGCGGCGTTGCGCTGTTGTAGGATTCGCTGGAGCGCTGCACTTGAGAGTCGCGGTCGCGCTTGGCATGGGAAAGTTCGATAGGAGGCCCTACATGAAACCTGGACGCATCGGCTTTCGCCTGTGGTCCGTTCCATTCTCCGGCCTGACTGTGATGCTGGCTTTTCCCCTCGCGCTGATTGCACTGCTCCCGCCGCACGCGGCTGCTCAGACGATGGTGTCCGCCGAGCGAGCGGAAAAAACCGCAACGCCTGCCGCACCCGCGCCTGCGAGCCCTGCGCCACTCTCGGCGGAGGAAGCCGCAAAAGCTGCGATGCCCTCCAATCCCGCGCCCTCTGCAAAAACTCCTCTCGCCACCGACGGCCATCCGGACCTCACCGGCCTGTGGTGGGCGTATCGCGGAGCGAATCTTGATGTCAAACAGGTGGGCAACACCCGAGTGAATTTGCAGCCCACGACACGCGCGCCGGAGTCCGAGGACCCCAACAACAATTTGTCCGTCAACACGCGCATCTACGATTCCGTAGCCGCGCGAAGGGCCGATCCGAACAAGCCCTCGTACAAACCGGAGGTGATGTCCAAGGTCGAGCATCTCGATCGCGTCGAAGGCAAGGTCGATCCGGGACTGCATTGCAAGTTGCCGGGATTTCCGCGCAGCGGCCCTCCGCAGCAAATCGTCCAGGGCCCCGGCATCCTCGTGTTTCTGTACGACTCACCGGACACTTCGTATGACGCGTTTCGCATCATTCCGACGAACCGCAATTCCCATCGCAGCGATGAGGAAACTCTTGGATTGAGCCCGTCCTACATGGGCGATTCGATCGCCCACTGGGAAGGCGACACGCTGGTGGTTGATACCGTCGATTTCAACGGCGACATCTGGCTGGGCATCGACGGTTGGTTCACCACACCAAAGCTGCACGTCATCGAACGATTGCGCCGCGACGGCGACGTTCTGCACTACCAGGCCACAGTGGAAGACCCAGACGCGCTCACCCAACCGTGGGTGATGCCCGCCCGCGCCATGCACCTCAATACCAAGGATTATCGAATCGAGCAGGAAGAGCCGCCGTGCGTTGAACTGGATTCCTCGCACCTGGTAACGCCGGAACACCACTAGACGCCCCGTACCGCGGAGTTCCGCCTGCGGAAAAGCCTTCGGTTGTCATTCTGAGCGAAGCGAAGAATCTCTCTTTCTTTTCTGATGCCTCTCGCATGCCGAAATCGAAGAGAGATTCTTCGCTTCGCTCAGAATGACAATGTATTTAGCTTTTTCGTAGCGTGTCGAGACAGGTTTACGGTTCCAACTGTCGGTTTGTGGGTCGCGGCTTTTAGCCGCGACATTGAACTAACCAGGAAGAAAGGGCTTCAGCCCCTGAACTCATGTCCGTCATTTCCCCGCCACTACATTCAACTTCATTGTCACGGAAGCGGACTTCTGCGGCTCGGACGAATCCTTCACGGTAATCACCACCGTGTACGTGCCGGGAATCGTGGCCTTCCCGCCAATTGTGTCTGAAGCGTAGTGAAACGCCAGATTCGGCGGCAGGCCGGCTCCCGAAAAATCATAAGGCGTTTCCCCGCCGCTCGCGGCCATCACGCAGTAGTATTCGACGCCCACGGTGGCGTCAGGAAGGGTTTTGGTAGTGATCTGCAGACTCGCTCCAGCCTGGCGCAGCGCGCGACGGGCTTGCGCCGGGTGGCCCCATTGCATCAGGAGCGTCGCCAAGGCCACGGCGATCAGCACACGTACTACGCCGGAACTTTTCAGGGCCGTATCATTCCTCGTAGCTCTGTCTGTCCGCGGTCTATCTTGCGTCAACATTCGACCTCCCGAACCAAATCCCGCGCATCTACTTTGCAAAAACTAGGCATCTTCTATGAGCGGGATTCTGCATCATTGCGCGGCGATGTCAAGTAACGGCGGTAGGACAGGCTTCAGCCTGTCTGGTTTTGTTTAGCGTCATGCGTAACTCTAAACCAGACAGTCTGAAGCCTGTCCTACCGGATTCGGCCGCATTTCTGATTGCATTGCCGCGAAAGCGGATTATCATCACGCCCGGAGATTTTTCCCGAGCATGCTTCTCAATTGGTGCGACTGGCTGCAGCATTCCTGGTGGGTCGCCTCCCTTGACGGCTCTGTCGCGCTATCAGTGCTGGTCGAACTGGGCCACTACTTCGGTTTTTTTCTGATCGTAGGAAGCATCGTCGTCGTGGATCTGCGCATTCTCGGTCTGGCGGGCCGCGGCCACGATGCGGCTCGCCTTGCCGGTCAACTATTTCCGGTCATGTGGACCGGACTCTTCTTCGCGCTGCTCACCGGTTTCCTGATGTTCGCGGATGACGCCGTTGCCCTCTTTCCGAACCCGGTGTTTCGCATCAAGCTGCTGGTCGTTTTGCTGGCGGTCATTTTTGGCGCCATCGTTCAATGGCGCGTCGGCCGGTGGGACCGCTTCGCGCGCATTCCCGTATCGGCCAAGTGCCTGGCCGCCGTTTCGCTGGCGCTCTGGATCGGAGCAATCCTCAGCTCGGTGGAAGTGCCGCACCTGACTTACGTTCCGTAGCGCCCGCAAGCGGAGACCGCGGAGAAACCGGGGACCATGCATCGCTTGATCCTGGCGTTCGCCAACTGGCTGCAGAACACGCCCCTGGCGCTGGCCGTCGGCGGATCGGATTGGGCGTATCCGTACGTTCAGTTGACCCATTTCACCGGGCTGTCACTTTGGGTGGGAACCAGCGTGGCGCTTGACGTGCGACTTCTCGGCTTCGGGAAACGCCGCCAATCGCCCGGCGAGCTCCTGGATGATTTGTTCCTCTGGAACTGGATCGGTTTCTGCTTGGCCATCCTTGGCGGCTTTCTGCTTTTCTCTATCGCCGCGGCATCCTTTGTCAGCAATCTTGCCTTTCGCGCCAAATTAGGTATTCTCATCCCGCTCGCGCTGGCCGTGCACATTTTCGTGCAGGCTAAAGCGCGCGCCTGGAGCGAGACTCCTGAACCTCCGGCCGCAGCGAAGCTTGCCGGCTTGATGGAGATCGTGTTGTGGCTCTCGGTGGCAACCGCCGCTGTTTCGATCCCATATTTTTGATCCGCGAGCGCGGGGATCGCGCAGCAGGAAACCTGGAACAAAATGTCGCTCTTTCACTTCGTGCAATGGCTGAATGACTCTTCGTGGAGCATTTATCTCCGCGAAAATGACTGGCCGTTCGCGATCATCGAAACGATTCACATCTTGGGCCTCGGACTATCGGTGGGCACCATCATGTGGGTCGACCTGCGCCTCATCGGTCTGGCGATGCGGCGCGAGCGTGTCTCGGACGTCGTGTCTTCGCTCATGCCGTGGGCCATTGCCGGCTTCATTGTGATGTTCACTAGCGGGGCGCTCCTGCTGCTCTCCGAGCCGATGAAGTGTTACACCCGGCTGTCCTTCCGCCTCAAGGTGGTGATGCTGATTCTCGCCGGCCTGAACGTGCTCTACTTCCATTTCCGCGTTGAACGCAGCATGCAGGAGTGGGATGAAGCCGTGGTTTTGCCGTGGCGCGCCCGGATGGTCGGGTACGCTTCCATGGCCCTGTGGCTCGGTATTATCGTTGCGGGGAGATGGACGGCCTACTTCTAGCGATGTCGAAATCTATATGAATTTCCAGGACCTGCGGATATTCCCTGCTTCTCTTTTCCAGTGGTGCGAATCCTCACTGCTCGGCAACGCCATCAAGAATTCCAAATGGGATTTCGCAATTCTCGAGACCGTTCATATTATCGGGATTGCCGTGCTACTGGGCTCGACGCTGGTGGTGAATCTTCGCCTGCTCGGATTTGGAATGCGGCGGCGCTCCGCTGCCGAACTGGAAGAGGAACTGGGGCCGTGGACCTGGGGCGCGCTGGTGCTGATGCTCGTCACGGGCGCGCCCATGTTCCTGTCTGAGGCCGTTCGCATGAGCCTCAACGGCCCGTTCTTCACCAAGATGATCCTTCTATCCCTGGCCCTGGCGATTCATTTCACCATTCGCCGCACGGCCACGCGCCCGGAGGCGGCCAATCGCATTGGCCTCGGAAAACTCGCCGCTTCCCTGTCCATCATATCGTGGCTGAGCGTCGCGCTCGCGGGGCGCGCCATCGCCTTTTTCATGACCCTGAACGGCGGCTAGCGGCTACTTCGGCGACAGCAGCACCGCGCGTTCGCTCCCATGAGAGTTCGTGGCGTCGCAAAGAATCTGCCTGTGCGCATCTGAATTTCTCTTTCGGGCGACGACGTTTGCGTGAAGGGTAATCCGCGTTCATTGTCGGACTTGTTGTAAACTGTAAAATATTTGTCAGAAGGTATACTTTGCAGACGCCCTCTGGCTGGTGCTAGAGCGGAAATCTTGGTGCAGCGCATCGGTTGCCCGTTGTTGTCGTCTCAGGTACGCTCTGGGAGGGCTGACAAGCTGTTAGGGCGAAAGTTGCCGGTCATTTCGGAATGCCAAAACGATTCGACACATCCGCCGCGCGCCGCTTCTTCGTTCTATCCCTTCTGGCGCTGCCACTGTTCAGCGGGTGCGGGTATCTGACCCGCTGGTACAACGGCCGTCCGGGCCCGCCGAACCCGCACTCGGTTACCCTCACCTGGACCGCAAGTCCGTCGCCGATTCAAGGCTATTACGTGTACCGAACCGCTTCGACGGGCGCGCCGGTTCGGCTGAACGTCCGAGTCGTGGAAGGCACTCAATACACCGACCACACGGTCGCGGCCGGCCAAACCTACGACTACTACGTCACGTCCGTCGACGTGAAGGGCGTGGAGAGCGCTCCCTCCGCCCACATGACCGTCAGCGTTCCATGGACGGCCAAGCCGCCAACGCAACAGTAATAAGGCGAATGCTTCGCAGTCTTGCAGGGCTCGGCTTGCCGCAAAAACACACCTGTACCTCACGAATCTCGCCGGAAAACGCCGGGACACGGTAAAATGGACGAATGCCGGTCCGCCTGATTGCCCTCGATATTGACGGGACGCTGCTCGACGAGCGCTCCCAACTGCCCGCCATCAATCGCGACGCGGTGGCCGATGCATATTCCCGGGGAATCGAAATCGCCCTGGTCACCGGGCGCCGCTACGACTTCGCTACTCCCATTGCGCGCCAGTTCCCTTGCCCGCTGACCATGATCGTCAACAACGGCGCTTTGGTGAAATCCAGTTCCGGCGAAACTCAATTCGTCAACCTGCTGCCGCGGAACGTCGCCGCCCGGGTGCTGCATGAATCGGGACCTTTCCGTGAGCTGGCCTCGGTGTGCTTTAACCGCCCGCGTGAAAACCAGGTGATTTACGAACGCATTGACTGGGAAGACCCGCTGCGCGGCGCGTACTTCGCGCGCAACCGCGAATATATTGCGGAGATGTCGCCGCTGCACGATTGCCTTACCGAGGACCCGATTCAGGTGATGTTCACCGGCTACGCGAACCAGATGCGCGAAGTGGAGTCTTTTCTAACGGCGCTGCCCTTCGCCCCGGAATATTCCCTGGCCATGACGGTGTACGACAAGCGCGATTTTGGGCTGGTCGACGTCATCGCTCCGGGATGCTCCAAGGGCGCGACTCTCGCCGAATGGGTGCGCCGCCGTGGCTGGTCGCGCGACGACGTGATGGCCATTGGAGACAACCTGAACGACCTGGAGATGCTCGAATATGCGGGGCTCCCGGTGGTGATGGGCAACGGCGTGCCGCAGTTGAAAACGCTCGGCTGGCGTGAGACCCTCAGCAACGATCAGGGCGGCGTGGCCGCGGCCATCGAGAAGTACGCGTTTGGAGATGCGTGAAGTGATTCGGCTGACTTCAGTGAGGTCCCGAGTGCTCGGCGTGGCGCTGAGCTTCGCCGCGCTTGCAGCGCTCGGCCCTGCGGCGCGTGCCGATTACATCGTCCTGCAAACCGGACAGCGTATTCACGTGACCGCCTACGAACGAGTTGGCGACACGCTGCGCCTCACCATGTCCGGCGGCACGATGGAAATTCCAACCGATTCCGTCGTACGCGTCGATCCAGAGGATACCTTCACTCCCGTCAAGATAAAGTTGCTCGAGGTTCCCTTCGCGAATTTCATCTCGGAATCGGCGCGCGTTCACGGCGTGGCGCCGGAACTGGTGGCCAGCGTGATCGCGGTCGAATCCAATTTCAATCCCAACGCGGTTTCCTGGCGCTCGGCCCGCGGCCTGATGCAGCTGATGCCGGAAACGGCGGCGCGTTTCGGCGTAAAGCAGATCTTCGATCCGCAGCAAAACATCGAAGCCGGCACCCGCTACCTGAAGGAATTGCTCACCCGTTACAACGGCGACCTGGCGTTGACGCTCGCCGCGTATAACGCCGGACCCGACCGCGTCGGCCAGTACCGCGCCGTGCCGCCGTACCGCGAAACCCGCGACTACGTTCGCCGCGTAACTGAAAAATTCCGCAGCGCCAATCACGCCCAACTCCAATTGCAATAGCGATCAGTGGCAGAGGCGTTCACAGGCTGCGAAAAAAATCCCGTTTGTCATTCTGAGCGACGCGAAGAATCTCTCTTCGATCCAGGTATAAGCAAAGAACTACGGAGGGATTCCTCGCTTTGCTCAGAATGACAAACTTTTTGCGGATGGATCATTCGCAGGCTGGAGCATGCACGACGCTTACTGCATCTGGGCAGGCGACGGCGCGGTCACCGGAGCCTGCGGATTCTGCGGCTGCGACCCGTCCGGAGGATTCGGATTATTAGGATTGGGAGTAGTTCCAGGCGGATTCGTCCCCGCGGGATTGGTCCCCGCAGGATTGGCACCGGCAGGATTTGTTCCAGTGGGATTGCCGTTCGGATTCACCGGCGCCGTTGCAGGCACGGCAATCTGCCCGGTCGGATTCCAGATGAATTCCCAAAGTTGGTAGGTGTCGCCTCCGAGGTAGACCTTGAAGGACGGCTGCTTGATTTTGCTGGCCACGCCGATGATGTTTCCGCCGAGCACGGCGCCTTGAAACCCCTGCGGCTGCGACTCCAGCGGGTTCGCGGCGGACGCGGGGTTCGCGTTTTGCTGCCCCGCCACACCGGTCATCGTTTGCAATCCGTTCATCTGGCCTTGCTGGTTCTGCCCGATGCCGGGAGAGGTCAGCGGCTGCAACCCTCCACCGAGCCCGGCACCTAGCGCTCCGCCCGCTCCGGGAACGGACAGTGTCGTTTGCAGCAGGCTCACCTGTTTGAGGCTTCCGATTAGTTGGCCATTGGGTCCCACATAGATGAAGCGCCAGGACCCGTCATCCTTGTTCATCGGATCTTTGTAGGCCTGGCGAAGAAAGCGCACGCCGTTGGTCTGCCGGGTGAGGTCCTCAATGCGAGTGGGATACTTCCCGAATTTCTTGTAGTACAGCCCGATCGCGCGCACGTACTGATTGCCGCGCCACACCATTTCCTGTTCTTTTTCGCGGCGGCCTTCGGTCAGCAGGTTGGGAGTGATGGCCGCGGCGGTGACCAGCATGACCGCCACCATGAACATCACCAGCAGCAGCGTGTAGCCTGCCTGAGTGCCGCGTCGATAGATGGATGTTGCGGGCATGATCGGTGCAGTTCGATTCCGTCCGTTGTATTCGGCCAGTTTTCTGAGGCCGTCGCTATCCGGCCGGGGGCGGCTCTTCCAAATTCAGCGTGGCGCGGCGTCCCGTGGAAACCTCTTCCACATCGGCGCTCGTGGTCGTCAGGCGAACCACCCGGAAGCGGCCCAGCAGCGTGTCGCCCTCTCCGGCAATGATTATGTCGTCGTTGTTGCCGGACGAGAAGAACGCCCGCCGGTGGTCCCCGCGCGGGTCGCTGACATATCCAAAATATTTCGCATCCACGGTGAGCGGCGGCGGTCCGGGCGGCGGTCCCGTCTCGGCAATCACCGGACGGGTCACCGGCGGAGTGGGCGGAGGCGGCATCTTGGCGCTGAAGATGCTTCGGTGCACCCCGGTATATTCCAGGGCCAGGAAGCGCTTCAGAATATCCATTCGCAAAGCCGGGTTATCGACATTCAACGGTGTGAATTTTGCATCCAGCGAGACCGGCGGCGGCGTGCTGTCGTCGGAAGCATACCGCGTGCGATAGAAATTGAATGCCGCGCCGGCCAGCATCAGCAGCAGTACTACCAGCACGATGGATTTGGTGCGATTGGTCATGTGGTCCGGAAATAAGTGCGCAGAGTGACGTTCAGCCGGAGCTTTCCCACGCTGCTGGAGGCGAGTGACAGGCTGTCCAGTACGTAGAAATTATCGGAATGTTCCAGCTTGTTCAGGAACTGGATCAGGCCGTCGTAATCGCCCTCTACCGCCGTGGTGATATCCACCTGCATCAGGCCGCGCTTGTCGGGCGGATGCTGGTGAAAAGAAATGGCGTCCGATCGCAGGCCGGCGGAACGCGACAGTTCACCCAGGTCTCCGCTGATCGCCGAGTATCCCGCTCCGGCAGGACGGAAATTGGCGGTAAAAAATTCGTCCCACTGTTTCTCGTCCGCGGGCAATTCGGTGCGGAAGCGCTCCAGCCGGGTATTGTCCGCGCGGTACTGCTTCTCCAGCATTTCCAGGCGGTTCAAGTCGCTATTCTGCACATGCGGCACGCTGCTCAAGCGCCAGCGCGCGCCGATCAGCAACACGTCCGCCAGCAGGACCGCGGCGAGCACCCAGCGGATCAAATTGTTGCGTTGTGTGATAGCCGACTTCATCTCATAGCACCGTCATGTGACCGTCAGATCACGGAATACTGCGCCTGCAGCGAAAGCATGACGCGATCAGCCTGTTCCGCGCCCGGGCGTTCGTTGGTAGGGCGCGTTTCGTTTAAGAGCTCGATGTGCGAGAACGCCGGCGAAGTCTCCAGCGCTTTCAGGAATTTCAGCTTGCTGTCATCGCTCATCGCGCCAACGAGCACCGTCAGTTGCACGGTATCCCCTGACAGCTTCGGCTCGATGCTCACTACACGGACACCCTCGGGCAGAATGCGCTCCAGGTCCATGAAAATTTTGATCCACGGAAACGCGCGCTGCTGGATGAGCGAGTTCAGGTAAGCGGCCCGCTGGCGGCGCTGCACGGTCTGCGGATTTTCAAAGAAATCGGAAAGACTCTGGCGCTGCTGCTGCAGCCGCGCGATCTGCGATTCCAGCGAGTCTTGCCGCGCGGTCATGACCTTGTCGCGGCGCCACAGTGACCAGGTGCTGAAGGAAAGCGCCAGCAGGGCGATCACGGCAATCGTTCCGACAATCGTGGCTCCCAGCGTGAATCGCCGGTTGCTCTCGAGCGGTGAGGTCGATAGATTGAGGCGTACTTTCATTCCGCGAAAACGAGCAGTTCCTTCCGCGCGGCGCTCATGCTCCGCGATTCAACGTCCAGCCGATCAGCGCTTCGAGGCCTCGCTCGACCAATGGCTGGTCGTCCGAGCGGATCATCCCCTCGTTGCTAGCGGCTGAGAGCAGGGATTGCACCGGACACTTCAGCTCGCGCTCGAAGGGCTCGCGAAATTCAGCGACGCGGTCATACAGCCCGGCGAGGCGCACCTGCGCGATACCCTCGCTCCAGGAATCCTGGTAATAAGCGGCCAGCGGATAGATTTCATCCAGCAGCGCCTGTGGCGAAACCACGCTCGCGTCAGCCGGAAGCGTGGTGCAGCGGTACCCGCAGAGCATGCCTTCGCGAACGATCGCCGTGGTCAGCGTAGTGCCCGCAACACGCGCCAGAAGCGACGGCCGGTTGTCTGGCAGCAGCGGGACGGCAGCCAGCGTGGAGCTCATCACCACGCCCGGCGACATCCCCACCGACTCTACCAAAGATTCGTATTCCCGAACAATCCGCAGCCGCGCCAGGCCGGTGACGATGTCCACACCCTCTTCGCGCGGCGACTGCCGCATGTAGGAAATCAGCGTTTCCTCGGCCTCGAACGGCACGCTCTTTTTCAGGCGCCACCGCAGGATAGGAATGGCCTCTTCCGCCTTGCGCGGGAACACATCGAAGTGCAGCACAAACACGCGGATCACGGAATCCGGCAGCAGCAGCGCCACATCTTCGTTCTTGGCCCGCAGGCGGGAAAAGACGCGGCCGACCGCCCCGCGGACTTCCGCGTTGTCGATGATATTGGCTTCCACAGGCGTCGGGAAAACTGCCCCTGGCGCCAGCGGCTCCACGGCGAAGCTGTCCAGATTCAAGCCCGCGCGCGTCCAGCGCGCCGCGGCCACGTAGTCCGCCGCGATTTCGCAGGCCACCAGCGGGTGCGGAATGGAATCCAGCCAGCGAGCGACGCGGCGAACAAATCCGCTTTGGTAGATTCCCTGCCGGATGCTGTCGCCGCTACTCAATGAAAGTCACCTTGTTAATTTCTTTCAGCGTGGTCACGCCCTCGCGCACTTTGGCCAGCGCGGAATCCCGCAAGAACGTCATGCCCTCTTCGCCGGCCGCCCGCTTGATTTCGGACGTCGGGCGGCGGTCGATAATCATCTCGCGAATGCGGTCGGACAGATCGAGCAGTTCGGAAATGGCGCTGCGGCCGCGGAATCCGGTGCCCGAACATTCCAGGCAGCCCGCGCCCTCGACGAACTGCACCACTCCCCACTCATCCGGGTCCAGACCGGAAGCCCGCAGTGCATCGGCGGAGTAGCGCACCGCTTTCTTGCAGTGGACGCAAACAACGCGCACCAGGCGCTGCGCCAGAATACAGTTCAGCGCGGACACGAAATTATACGGCTCGACGCCCATGTTAATGAAACGGCCGATCACGTCGGTCACATTGTTCGCGTGCACCGTGGTGAACACCAGGTGTCCGGTGAGCGCAGACTGGATCGCGATTTGCGCCGTTTCGTTATCGCGAATTTCGCCGACCATGATCTTGTCCGGGTCGTGGCGCAGAATGGAGCGCAACCCGCGGGCAAACGTGAGGCCTTTCTTTTCGTTTACCGGAATCTGGGTGATTCCCCGAACCTGGTATTCCACTGGATCTTCAATCGTAATGATCTTGTCTTCGTCGGTCTTGATTTCGTTGATCGCGGCATACAGCGTGGTGGTTTTGCCCGATCCGGTCGGACCGGTAACCAGCACCATGCCGTAAGGCTCGCGAATGTAGCGGCGGAATTTCCGCATCTCGTCGTTGGAGAATCCCACCACGTCCAGGCTGAGGTTCTGGAATTTCTCGGAGAGCGTTTCCTTGTCCAAAACGCGCAGCACGGCGTCCTCGCCGTGGATCGACGGCATGATGGAAACGCGGAAGTCCACGAAGCGCCCCTTGTAGCGCACGCGGAAGCGCCCGTCCTGCGGCACGCGGCGCTCGGCGATATCCAGTTCGCTCATCACCTTGATGCGCGAAATGATGGTGGACAGCCAGTCTTTCGAAATCGGCGCCATGGCGTGGACCAGTACGCCGTCGATGCGGTACTTCACGGCCACTTCGATATCGCGGGCTTCGATGTGAATGTCCGACGCGCGACGTTCGAGCGCGGTAAAAATCACCGTGTCCACCAAGCGAACGACGGGACTGACTGCGGAATCCTGCTGCGTCAGGCTGTCCGCCGAAATATTGGCGTCGGCTTCGTCGTCTTCCTCGACCACCGTCAGGGTGAAGGCTTCGGTCGCCTGATCGAGAACGCGCTGGGACTGCTCGGTGCGCTTCAGGAGGTCGCTGATCTGCGTGGGCGTGGCCACCTTCAGGATCAGCTTCTTGCCCAAGAGCAGCGGCAGTTCGTCGCTGAGCAGAACCTGGCTAGGATCGGCCACTGCGATCACCAGGGCGCCGTTCTGGGCCTCCATCGGCACGAAGTTGAACCGGAACATCAACTCCGCGGGAATGCTGCGAAACAGCTCCGGGTCGATGCGTTGTTCGAATAAATCGACGAATCCGCAGCGATAGCGCTCCGCCAGGCGGCGCGATCGCTCGCGTTCGCCCTGCGGGTCCGGTGCGGTCGCCAGTGTTTGATCGGTGGTGCTCATAATTCTCTATCCCCCCTGGCCGCCGACGGACAACGAGAACATCGGCAGGTACAGCGCCACCAGGATAAAAGCAATCAAGATCGCCATAAAAATCAGGATGGCCGGCTCGATGACCGCCACCAAGTTCGCCAGGCTGGTATTTACATCGTCCTCATAAAACTCGGCCACGCTGGCCAGCATCGCGGAAAGCGAGCCGCTGGCCTCGCCGACCTCCACCATTTCCAATGCGAGGTCCGGAACAAGATTCGTCGACGCGAGGCTGCTGTGCAACGACTGCCCTTCCTTCACCAATTGCGCGGCCTGGATGACCGCGCCGGAAACCAGCCGGCTGTGGATCGCCCCACCGGCGGTTTCCATGGCCTGCACCAGAGGTGTGCCTCCGGCCAGCAGGGTGGAAAGGGTGCGGCAGAATTGCGCAAACTGAAATTTGGAAATCGCTTCGCCCACCAGCGGGAGGCGCATTCGCATCCGCTCCATGGCCAGGCCGCCTTGCGGAGTCTGCGACCATGCATAAGCGACAATGGCGATAAAAGCGAGCGTGGCGATGGTGGCCAGCAAATACGGCCGGTAAGTCACGGTGATGGCGATCAGCAGCTGGGTGGCCTGCGGCAAAGTAATATTCAGGTCGGCGTAGAGTCCCGCGAATTTCGGAATCACCGAGCTGACCAGGTAGGTGACGATCCCGGTGGCGGCGCAAACCAGAATGATCGGGTAGATCAGTGTGGCGATCAGCTTTTTGCGGAATCCGGTCGTCACCCGCTGATACGCGATGTAATACTCCAGCACGCCGGAGAGATTTCCGCTCTTTTCACCCGCCAGTACCGAAACCGTGTAAACCTTTGGAAAGACGCCCTGCTGCTCCAAAGCTTCGGAAAGCGGAGTCCCCTCGCGGACCAGGCGGCGAACTTCGCCGAGGACGGGCCGCAATCCCTCGGCCGCCGCGCGCTCAGAAAGCAGATCCAGCGCCTTTAGAATCGGAATTCCGGCTTTTATCAGAGTGTTCAGTTGCTGGTTGAAGACCAGAAAATCGTTCACATCGACGGATTTCTGGCGCTTCCGGCCAAACAACTGGCCGACCACACCGGCTCGCGGCCGCACGTTGTATACGAAAAGTCCGCGGTCGGTGAGTTTCTGGCGAGCCTCGGTCATGGACTCGGCAGGCTCCACCTGCAGGAAGACCTTCCCGCTGCCATCGGCGACTTTGCAGACAAACTCAGCCATTACGTGAGTGTACCTCAACCCCTATAGATGCAGAAAGCTGGCCCCGCGTCTGCGTGCGCTGGATGACAATGCGGCGCGGCGGGGCGCCTCACCGATTTTACCGGGCGAGCCGGCGGAAAGGCATTTCACTTTCGTTAGCAACTCATGAATTCCCGGTCAATAAGAGAACACAAGATAACGCACCGTTGAAGGGGGGGGCCGGCCATGCGCCCTGAACATCCACTCCAATCCGTTTACGCCTGTATCTGGCGGCCGGATGTTGGCGCGCCGGGCGATTTTGCCGCATCGCCGGTGACCAAACGCGATCCTTGCCGTTAGGGGTTTCCTTCTTATACAATACCGGACTTGAAGTAAGCTTATTAGGTTCTGGAAATTGATCCCCCACGCACGAGCTGGAGACGCAACTCTCCGGTTCGTTTAGGCGGCGTCCCAGGCTGATTCTCATCCCAGTGAGCTGGTCGGGACGCCGCATCATTAATCCGCTTTCCAATCTCAAATCCCCTTCAAATACCCGAAACATTTGGGAGCTGTGCGATTGACACGCAAGGAATTCAGAGAGGCGATTCGGGGAGCGTCGAGCCATCGACAATAGCCACGCCTGCCGGCACTTGAAAATGGAACTGGTCCGCCGAAAGCGGGATGTCCGTCTGCCAGTTACCGAAGCGATATTCCAGATCGATTCCGCCGGGCTCATGGATATCGATGCGAGCTAGCTCCCCAGTCGTGGAATCCAATTCCAGAAAAACCTCCGTGTAGCCGTTTTGGTCCGGCGTTCTCTTCGGTTCCTTGGGAAGGCAGCGCAGCACGGCATGACCGGCCGGGAGGTTCGGCTGGCTGACTACGTCAATCTGGCTGCACAAGCGCGGCAGGTCGGCTTTTCCGGTCAAGAGCGACAAAGGCGTTCGCCAATCGGAGCTTTCTTTCACTGGTGATTTCGTAACGGTGCGGTCGTACGGCACATAAAACCAGGTGTTCTTGCCATCGACAAGAAACAGCTTTTTCTCGGGAGAATCATATTCCCAGCGCATTTCGCCCGGCCGGCGGAAATAAACCGTGCCGGATTCCACCTTGGCGTCGTTCTTCCCTTCGCTGTAACGCTCGAGGAAAACAGCCTTCAAGGTTTTCGGCTGGCGGTAGTGCTCCTGCAAAAGGTGTGCCAGGGATTTTGCGGCATCGGATGAAGGCTGGGAGGGCGATTGAGGCGCGCCAGCCACGGCAAAAATGCCGCTGGCCAAAATTGCGGCGGCCACTGCCACACTGATTCGCGATTTCACACGGGAAGTATAACAGGAAGGCTCGAACGCTGAGGCTTGCGCCGTCTCACCGGCGAAACGCAGCTAAACGAAATCGGACCAGACTAAATCGGCAAATCGGTGGGTCCGGCCTGCACGGAATTGTTGGTCCGGATGACGCAGGTTTGATCGGTGTAGAAGTGCCGCTGCCCGGTGGTCGCCGATAGCGGGTCGGCAGTCAACGTATAGGTCACGGTGTGTCCGTTGGCGTCGGTCAACACCGGCGTGTAGACAAATCTGTAGCCGCTCTTCACGCCGCCCGCGAGAACGTCGTCAATTGTTCCCGCATTGTTCTGGTCCGGGTTGATGCCGTTGCCGGAGAGCTGCAACAGGGTGACGGAATAATTTATTCCGTAGGTCGATGAATACATAATTTCAGCCGTGGAAATATTGCGGAGGTTCTGCACGGCGGAAGCTTCGTTGGCGCGCATCTTGGATTGAATGTAGTTGGGGATGGCAATCGCCGCGATGATCAGGATGACGGCTACCACTACCAGCAGTTCGATCAGGGAGAAGCCCGCCTGGTTGCGGCCGGCCCTTGCACCTTTTATTGTTGTCAAGCGTCTCATTGCATTTTCTCCGGCGAAAATCTGGCCCGTAGCCCTCGTTACCGCCCAAGCCTTTAATCCAGTTATGTAAAAATGGGGGAGAAAGGCCGTGGCCCCTCTCCCCCAGATTGAAACTGTTCAGGATTCATCATCCAATCGGGGTGCTGGAGACCGTCGGAGTCGAGCCGTCCGTGGTCTGGCGAATCACGCCACTCTGATCGGTGAAGAATTTGCGCTGACCGGTCGAAGTCGACTGGGGCACAGCGAGAATCGTGTATTGAGTCACAGGAGCCGTGGTCGAAGCCGGGGTATACGTGAACGTATATCCGCTCTTCACCGGGCTACCCGTGGCGCCAAGCAAGCTATCCACCAAGTCCGCCGCGGAAGCGCTCGGCGTTCCACCAGCAGCCACCGGCCCGAGGGCCGAGAAGTCCGTGGTGGGATCGGTCGCGTAAGTGGTCTGGTAAGCGACGATCGACGTGTTGTACGTGCGCAACGAGGCCACTGCCGACGCCTCATTCGCTGCCATCTTCGAACGCAGCAAGTTCGGAATTGCGATGGCCGCGATGATCAAGATGATCGCCACGACGATCAGCAATTCGATAAGCGAAAAACCCTTCTGTTTATTACGCATGCACGGTGCTCCTTTTAATTTGTACAGCCTCTGACTCTGTGTTAGTTCTGAAGTAATTTGTGAGCCGTTAGGCTCAGCCGCGCTATGAGATAGAGCACTCCCGATGCCAACCCGAAGAGGGGGTGGTTTCACTTTGAACACGCGACCTTAACTCCCTTTGATTCAGCTAGTAACAGGAATTCAGTGATTTGTATCACCTCGCGGGAGGCGCACGGGCCACGGCGGAGACTGGATTTGCGACATATTTTGTCGTTTTCTCAAGCCAGAAAACGGCGTAAAACGCTCAAATCTTTACAACTTCCTTATAAGATTCGCGCAATCAAATTAGTGCTTTGGTCAGTGGTTTTGTCACTACTCCGGGGGCCAATCGCTTCGCCAGAATTTTCCGCTAACTGGAACGACAATGTAGGTCCGCAAACCCGGCTCCAACGATTGCGAGCGCGCCTAGAAGTCCGTAGACTTGTTTCTTCAAGTCGCGGCCCTTTACCCGCCACACAGCAAGGACAACGCCCTGCTATGAAACGCAACTGCGCGCGAATCCTCAGTTCCCCTGCGTTCGTTGCGGGATTCGCATTCGTTCTGCGGGCCATTCTGGTCTATCTGGGCTGGCACTCCGGACCCAAGCCGACGCACGAGAACTTACCGTACGGCCTGGAGCTTGGCCGGGTGGCGAGAGCCATCGCTGCGGGAGAAGGATTTTCGTCTCCCCTGCTGAATGCGACTTCCGGGCCGACGGCGTGGTTCACGCCACTCTATCCGTATCTGATCGCCGGGATTTTCAAGCTGTGGGGAATTTATAGCGCCACATCGCACGTGATCATCCAGATGATGAACTGCTGCTTCTCCGCGCTCACGATTTTTCCCATTTACGGGATTGCAAAGAGGACGTTCGGAAGTGGCGTTGCGATCGGCGCGTCATGGCTGTGGGTTTTTCTTCCTACCGCGTTGTACTACCCGATGCTGTGGGTGTGGGACACGACGCTGGTCGCGCTGGTTTTTTCGCTGATTTTTTGGGCCACGCTGGCAATGCGCGGGAATAGCGCCGTGCGTTCCTGGCTGGGTTACGGAGGGTTGTGGGCGATCGGTGTCCTGATTAATCCTTCCATCCTTTCGCTGTTTCCGTTTTTTGTGGCCTGGCTGGTGTGGGAATTGCGGCGAACACACGCGGCGTGGCTGAAACCGGTCACGGCGGCGCTGCTGCTCTTCGCCATTTGCCTGGTGCCATGGACCGCGCGCAACTATCGCGTGTTCGGGAAGCTCATCGTGCTACGCTCCAATTTCGGCCTGGAATTGTGGTTGGGAAACAACCCGCAGGTGACCGACACGAGCGCGCAATGGCAGCATCCGAGTTCGGATAGCGCGGAGGCCGCGAAGTATGTGCGCATGGGCGAGATCGCTTACATGGCGGAGAAACAACACGAAGCCGTCGCCTACATGCGGAGCCATCCGGCCGAAACGCTCAATCTTGTCTTCCGGCGGTTTGAGATGAACTGGCTGGCTTTCAGCGACAGCCCGGTGGACGTGTGGGTGAACGGCGACCGGAATACCAGAATCTTTCTGGCGCTCAATTGCTTCCTGTCGGTGGGATGTCTCGTCGGAGTGCTGGTCGCGCAGCGCGCGCGGCTTCCGGAGGCGGCGCCGTACGCAATGGTTCTGCTAATCTTTCCCGCGGTTTTTTACGTGACGCACGCTTCTTCGCGTTACCGCTTTCCGATCGATCCGATCATCCTGATTCTGGCGACCGGCGCCGTGGCGCATGCGTTGTCTTTGGCAAGACGCCACGATACGAATCTCAGCAAAACTATCGCGCCCGAGCAGTCCATGCGATCGCTTTAGAAGCCCTCGATACCCTAGCCGCGTCCTGCTACCGGATGTTGTACTTCTTGGAATAATGCCGGAAAGACCGGTAGCTCATCTTCAAGAGTTCCGCCGCGCGCGTGCCCACGCCTTCCGAATTATCCAGCGCCGCGAGAATGTAATTCTTTTCCAGGTCCTGCACATGCTTTTCGAGGTCGATTCCTCCCTCGGGAATGTGCGCGTGTCCATTTCCGTTTTCCGAAGGCTGCGCCGCGCCACGCTGGCCCCGCCGGCTGATCTTGTCAGGAAGGACGGCCACGGAAATCATCTTTTCGGTTTCCAGCGCCACGGACCGCTCCATGGTGTTCTCAAGCTCGCGCACGTTTCCGGGCCAGTCGTACGATTCCAAAAGGCGCATGGCTTCCGGCGAGATTCCTTCGACCGGCTTTTCCATGGATTTGCGGAAGCGCTCGAGGAAGGCGCGGGAAAGCAGCGGGATGTCTTCGCGGCGCTCGCGGAGCGGCGGCAGCAGAATGGGAATGACGCTGAGGCGGTAGAAAAGGTCCTCGCGGAATTCTCCCGCGGCGATGGCTTTTTCCAGATCCTTGTTGGTGGCGGCGATCACGCGGACGTCGATCTCCGTCTCCTCGTTGGAACCCACCGGCCGGACCTTGCCCTCCTGCAGCACGCGAAACAACTTGACCTGCATCTGCAGGCTCATGTTTCCGATTTCATCCAGGAAGATTGTTCCGCCATGCGCGCCGCGGAAAAGTCCCTGGCGATTTTCATTGGCGCCGGTGAAGGCGCCCTTGACGTAGCCGAAGAGCTCCGATTCCAGCAGCGTTTCCGGAAACGCGCCGCAATTGATGGTGATAAACGGCTCCTTGCTGCGCGCGCTGTTTTCGTGAATCGCGCGGGCGACGAGTTCCTTGCCGGTGCCGGTTTCCCCGGTGATCAGCACGCGGCTGGTTTGCGGCGCGACCGTGGTGATCATGTCAAAAATCGCCCGCATCTTCGGGCTGTGGCCGATGATGTTGTCCTGCCCGGTGAGGCGCCGCAATTCGCGGCGCAGGTAGCCGGCTTCGGATTTCAGCCGCAGGGTTTCGTCCACCTGGCGCACGGCGCGGCGCAACTGGTCGACCAGGTCGTGATCCTTGATCACATAGCGGTCCGCTCCCGAATTGATCGCGGCGATGGCGGTTTCCACGGTGGGCACGCCGGTGATGAGCAGAAAATAGCTGGAGGGCGAAATTTCCTTGCAGAATTGCAGCAACTCCACGCCGGTAGTGTCCGGCATGCGAATGTCGGAAATCACAATGTCGAAAATCTGGGACTCCAGCTTGCGGCGGGCGGATTCGCCGTTCTGGGCCACCTCCACACGGTGCCCCTCCTTGCGGAAAGTGATCTCCAGCAATTCGCAGATGGAGCGCTCGTCGTCAACCACCAGTATGTGAGCCATGTTGCCGCTTCCTTCCGCTGCCGGCGTCAGGCGACGCGCGGCAGATCCACCGTAAATTCCGCTCCCTTGTCCTTTTCGGAAAACACGCTGACGCGGCCGCTGTGCGCCTGAACGATCTGATAGACGATGGCCAGCCCGAGGCCTGTACCGCCGGCAAAATTGGATTGCAGAGGCTCAAAAATCTTGGCGCGCTGCCTCGGATCGAGGCCCATGCCGGTGTCCCGGAAACGGATGCGCACCCAGAGCGGCGCGGCCTCCAGCGAGACCGTCAAAATTCCTCCGTCGGGCATGGCGCGGAGCGCGTTGTCAGACAAATTCCAGAAGACCTGCTTGATGCGGTTGCGGTCGACCCGCACGCGGGCTTCGGCGGAGGTGAATGAACGCTCGATCCGGTAGCGTCCATCCACTTGCGGATTGCGCTCAAGAAGCGTGAGCGTCTCATTCAAAAGGTTGGTGACATCTTCTTCCGAAAATTCGTACGTCTTTTCGCGCGAATAGTTCAGGAATTCGGTGATGATCTTATTCAGCCGCTCCGATTCCCTGCTGACAATGCCCACCAGGTGCTGCTCATCTTCTTCAAGCGGCACGAGACGCCCCAATTCCTTCACGGCTCCGGCCATCGCGGTGAGCGGCTGGCGGATTTCATGCGCGATGGCCGCCGACAACCGCCCGAGCGCGGCCATGCGCTCCTTGGTGCCCACTTCCTGTTCCAGGCGCTTCAGGTCGGTCAGGTCCTGAAAATTGAAGACGTAGCCGGTAGTGCGCCGCTCGCCCGTTCGCAACGGCGAAACCGAGATGCCGATAAAACGCTGCTGGCCGTCCGGCGTGGTGAAATCCAGTTCGCGGCGCTGCGGCAGTTTGCCGTCGGCCGTGATTTCGCCGGGCAGCCAGAACGCCGGCCAGACATCCTGGATGGGCGAGCCCTTGACCGACTGGAATTGGCTTCCGGTAATTTCCTCTCCGGTGCGGTTGAGCAGAAGGATGTGGCCTTCGAGGTCCGTGGTCAGCAGGCCGCCGCGCATGGAGTGAATGATGTCCTGGTTGAACGCCTGCAGGTCCTGCAATTCGCCGCGCTTCACTTCGAGTTCCGCCGTGTGGCGCCGCAGGGTTTGCGCCAGCAGGCTGGAGAGATAGGCGACCGCCACGAAATAAAAAAGATTGCTGAAGATCCATGTTTGCAGCTGGCGGCTGCTGGGGATTGCAATCTGCATCCGCGGCAGGACGTTGTAGAAAACCAGCTCCGCCAGCCCCCCAATCAGGATGAAGCTGAGGCCCGCGACGATGAAGGTCGCCTTGCGCGAAAACAAAATACTGGCGACGATGATCGCCAGCGGGTACAGCCAGATGAAGTAGCTATCCTGCGTCCCGGTCAGATAAATCAGCCCGGTAACCATGAACAGGTCGAATACTAACTGCACGCCGCCATGCCAGGAGGCCACCGGCATCCAGCGCATCAGGATTGAGTAAACGATCGCCAGCGTGTACCACAGGATCATCAGCGGAATGAAATAGCGGGTGGAGACTTCCAGCTGCCCGGTCATGTTCAGCAGGATGACCAGCGCGAGCAGGAGGGTGATGAGGAAGAAACGGACGCGCGAAAGCCAGCTCAGCCACGCAGCGACATTTTGTGTCAGTTCCATTCGAGACGTGCTGGTAAGCCAGCGCCCTTCCCATAATCAAAATTTCGTCAGACTCGAGCCGGGGAGAGTTGGAGAGCGGTTCCCATCGAACCGCTCTCCCGGTTTCCGAGACCGCTGAACACCGCCGCGCGATTCACGCGGCCCCTAGTGGGCCTTGCTGAGTTGCCCGATCAGCGAGAATAGCGGCAAATACATCGAAATGACGATGCCTCCGACCACCACGCCCAGAAAAACGATCATCATCGGTTCCATCGCGGCCAGCAGGTCTTTCACCGCGGCGTCCACTTCGTCCTCGTAGAAATCGGCGATTTTTTGCAGCATGGCGTCCATCGCGCCGGTCTGTTCGCCGACGCCGATCATCTGGGTCACCATACCCGGAAACACATTGGTGTCCTTCAGCGGATCGGAAAGGTTGCGCCCCTGCTCCAGTCCTTTGCGAACTTCCATCAGCGACTTCTCGATCAGGGCGTTTCCGGCGGTGCGCGCGGTGATTTCCAATCCTTCGAGGATGGGTACGCCGCTGGAGATCAGCGTGCCGAGTGTTCGCGTAAAACGGGCCACGGCGATCTTGCGGAGAAGAATTCCGATCATAGGCAGCTTGAGCAGCGTTTTGTCGATGGCCATGCGCCCGACCGGCGTGCCGTACCATACTTTCAAGCCCACGATGCCGGCGATAACGGCGACCAGAATCAGCAGCCCGAAAATACTGCCGATAAAGTTGCTGAGCCCGATGACGATTCGGGTGGGCAGCGGGAGATCGACGCCCAGGCCCAAAAACAAGGTGGCGAAAATCGGAACCACCTTCCACAACAGCAGGACGATGACGCCGGCGGCGACCGACAGAACGGCGATCGGGTAGACCATCGCCGACTTCACGGCGCGCTTCAATTTCACGTTCTTCTCAATGTAAGCCGACAGGCGCTGCAGAATGGTGTCCAAAATACCGCCGGTTTCGCCGGCCTCGACGAGGTTGACGTACAGGGCGTCGAAGACTTTTTCGTACTGGCGCATCGCCGAGGATAGCGTCGATCCGCCCTCCACCGCCGAGCGCGTGCCGATCAGCACTTTTTGAAAAACCTTGTTCTCCTGCTGCCCGGCCAGAATTTCCAGGCACTGCACCAGCGGCAATCCCGCGTCAATCATCACGGAGAACTGGCGAGTGAAGATGGCCAGCTCCTTGGAGTCGACGCCGCCGCCGAAGGTGGGCAGGTTGAATTCCTTGCCCTTCTCCGACATCTTGGTGACGTTGATCTGCTGGCGCTTGAGATTATTGATGAGTTCCGATTTGCTCGTGGCCGCCAACTCTCCGCTTACCGTGGCTCCAGCGCGGTTGGTTCCTCGATAGGTAAATACCGGCATCGTCTGTTCCTCCTCAAGATTCGTCCCGCCCGATCCGCATCCGGCACGTCGGGGGTTGCTGCAAAATTCTTTTTCCGCGAGCGGCCCTTACCGTTCGCATTTTTGTCGGCGGGCAAAAACTGCAGCCCGCACCCGTCGCTAGCGCCGAACCGGGGCAGGCCCGCGTGAGGCGGGCGATGTGACTCCGCGATTGATCATATCTTGCAGTTCTTCGGGGTTCGACGACCGCGACAGAGCTATTTCCAAAGTAATTAACTTCGCGAAATACGAGTTGGCCAGGCCTTGATTGAAGGTCTGCATTCCGGTGGCGCCGGTGCCCGTCTGCATCGCCGAGTAAATCTGGTGAATCTTGTCCTCACGAATCAGGTTGCGGATCGCGGGATTGGGAACCAGAACTTCCATCACCATCACGCGGCCGCGGCCATCGACGCGCGGCAACAGCGACTGGCAAAGCACGCCTTCCAGCACCATGGAAAGCTGGGCGCGGATTTGCGGCTGCTGGTAGGACGGAAACACGTCCACGATACGGTTGATGGTGGAAATCGCGGAGTTGGTGTGCAGTGTGGCGAACGTCAGGTGTCCGGTTTCCGCGATGCGCAGCGCCGACTCAATCGTTTCGAGGTCGCGCATTTCGCCGATCAGCACCACGTCGGGATCTTCGCGCAGCGCGGCGCGCAGCGAGTTGGCAAAGGAGTGGGTGTCCGAATGAACTTCGCGCTGGTTGACCAGGCATTTCTTATGGTTGTGCAGAAACTCGATGGGATCCTCAATCGTGATCATGTGCTCTTCGTGCTCGCTGTTGATCTTGTCGAGCATCGCGGCCAGCGTCGTGGACTTGCCCGAGCCGGTCGGCCCGGTGACCAGCACCAGCCCGCGCGGCTTGTCGCACAGCGTCTTCACGATCGCCGGCAGCCCCAACGCGTCGAAGTTTTTAATCTCCCACGGAATGGTGCGGAACACCGCGCCCACCGCGCCGCGCTGCTGGAACAGGTTGCCGCGGAAGCGCGCCAGATTTTTCAAGCCGAATGAGAAGTCCAGCTCGAGGTTTTCCTCGAAGCGGTGCTTCTGCGCATCGGTGAGCACGCTGTACGCCAGCGCCTTGGTGTCGGCCGCGGTCAGCGGCGCCATGTCCATGGGCTTGAGCTTGCCGTGCACCCGGACGCGCGGAGCGCTGTTGGTGGTGACGTGCAAATCGCTGCCCCCCAGCTCGATCATTTTCTTCAGCAATTCACTGAGTGTTATCCCTGACATCGGTTTCCCTTTCCTAAAGCACTGTTTCCCGTACCACTTCCTCGATCGTGGTCATCCCCAACGCGACCTTGGTCAGCCCGCTGCGCCGCAGCGTGATCATTCCGTTTTCGATGGCTTTGCGCTTGAGCTCGATGGCGGAGGCGCCGACCAGAATCAATTCCCGTAATTCGTCGCTGATTTCCATGACCTCGTACAGACCCACGCGGCCCTTGTAACCGGTCTTGTTGCAGGTGCCGCAGCCCTTGCCGATGGAGATCTGCGTGGTCGCCAGCTCTTCCTGCGCGTATCCCGCGTCCAGCATGGCCTGATCGGGCACCTTCAAAACTTCCTTGCAGTTCGAGCAGATCCGGCGCACCAGGCGCTGCGCGCAGATCAAGTTCACCGACGTGGCCACCAGGAACGGCTCGATACCCATATTCATTAATCGGCTGATCGTGGACGGAGCGTCATTGGTGTGCAGCGTCGAAAGCACCAGGTGTCCGGTGAGCGCGGCTTTCACCGCGATTTCCGCCGTCTCAAAGTCGCGGATTTCTCCCACCAGGATGATGTTGGGATCCTGGCGCAGGAAAGCGCGCAGGGCCGCGGCGAAGTTCAGGCCGATCTGATCCTTCATCTGCACCTGGTTGATGCCGGCCAGCTGGAACTCGACCGGATCTTCCGCGGTCATGATGTTGGTTTCGGGCGTGTTCAGCCGGGCGATCGACGAATACAAAGTGTTGGTCTTGCCGGAGCCCGTCGGCCCGGTGACCAAAACCATTCCGTACGGACGCAGAATGGCGCGCTCGAATTTGCTGAGTGACTCCTGCTCGAAGCCCAGCTTGGTCATATCCAGGCGCAGGTTTTCCTTGTCCAGCAAGCGCATGACGATCTTCTCGCCATAGAGCGCGGGAATGGTCGATACGCGGAAGTCCAGGTCCTTGATCTTGCCGTCCTTGCGGTACTTGATCATGATGCGGCCGTCTTGCGGCAGCCGCTTTTCGCTGATGTCCAGCTTGGCCATGATTTTGACGCGGCTGATGATGGCGTCGCGCAGCTTCATCGGCGGGGCCATTACCGCCTGCAAAATTCCGTCGATGCGGAAGCGCACGCGGATTTCTTTTTCGTAAGGCTCGATGTGAATATCGCTCGCGCCGCGCTTCACGGCGTCGGTGAGGATCAGGTTCACCAGCTTGATGATGGGCGCTTCCTCGGCCGCGCGCTCCAGCTCGGCGAGGTTCATTTCCTGTTCTTCGGAGGCCAGTTCCAGGTCCGCCGCGCTGTCCGCGTCGCCGGCCAGGTCCTTCATCACCTTGGAGAGTTCTTCGACGCTCTCGGCTTCGCCGTAGAACTTGGAGATGGCTTCAGAAATGGCGGTTTCCGAGGCCACCACGGGCTCAACGTTGAACCCGGTCATGAACTTAATGTCATCCATCGCGAAGACGTTG
>DATGJQ010000030.1:0-4818 GCA_035295105.1 Candidatus Acidiferrales bacterium
TTACAAGCTTGTGTTTAGTGCGCTCCGGTGCAGGCGGTCGAAGTAGTCGCCACCCACTTCGCGATAAAGTCCGCCATCGCGAATAATATGGAACATGATTCTGAGCACCTGGCAAGCCACCGCGAGGTTGGCTTCCTTGACGCCGTGCCGGCCAGCCAGGCGATAGAACAGAGCGGACGGGTACTTATCCTTGGTATACGAAATGGTATGCGAAATCGCCCAGGCCATCTGGCATAAAGCGCCGCGTAGATACCGCTTCCCTTGGCGCATTCGCCCGCTTCTGCATTTGCCGCCACTCTCGTTCAGCCCGGACACAATTCCGCCCAACTCGCCAGATGATCGGCATCCGGAAAAGGGCTCATATCCACTCCGATCTCAGCCACGATCGTCCAGCCGTGATGATATTCACTCCGGGAATCGTGCAGAGCCGCTGGATCCGATCCTCGAATGGCTTGACCTGCCTCGACGATCTGTTGCTCGATTGGCAGAGCCCTGGTATCCACCGCGTCCAAATCGCTGGGTAATTGTTTGAGCATCCGCCGGTGATGTTCGAGACCCGCCCCTTTAAGGCGCGTTTCAAATCCGGGATCTTCTTCCGCATATGGCTGCACGCGCGCTCGGCCAGAAACTCCATACCGGCCCTCCAGCAGCCCTTCGACGATCTTTTTTCCGCTGAAGCCGAGGAGGGCTGCGGCGGGACGAAGCTGGCGCGCAGCAGACCGCAAGAAAGCAACTCCGCGACGCAACGGCTGTCGTTTGGATCGGTCTTCTGTCCAGGCAGACCATGGAAGCGCTGTGGGTTCACCAGCGGCTTCTCGAACTTCCCTGGCCCCAGAATATTCCCGACCGGCTTCCAATACACGCCGCTGGATTCCATCGCCGCATGTGTGACTTTGGATTGCGTCAGCCAGGTCCTTAAGCGGACCAGATCCTCGGTGTAGGTTTCGAATGTGTGCTGCGCTCTTCCGGACCCTTCCCGTCCGCATGATCGATCAGCAGGCCGCGGCGAAAATACTCGACTTTCCTTCTCGTGCTCTCCTGTCTGGCGGCAGAGGCGACAATTCGTTGTGCCCATTCGACAACTCCGACGTCCAGGTCACATTCACCCACGAGCTTACTTCGCACCAGACCGACACCGACCTTTGATTCGCTCCCGCGGATCTCTCAGCATAGCCCTGCTCCCGTCCATTTTCATCCCGCGTTGTGGAACCTATCATGGAACATTCACAAACCTCAAAGGTTCACAATTCATTGATTCTGAAAGGAAAATTCAGAAAGATCCAGATCCGCTGGGCGCTGATAGTGTATCCTCCGTTACTATCCATGGGAATCACTTGCCACGAACAACCAAAACCTTCGCACGCCGCGCCTCAAATCCCCGACTTGTGTCATCACTCCGCCTTTCGCACCGCCGCGCCCCAAAATCCGCCACTTGCGTCATGGCCCGAGACCCTTTTCCTCGTTCCCGCCCCCGCGCGGCGGCTTTCTCAGTCGGGGAAACTTTTAGCGAAAAAAGCCGTATTCCTTCTCAGGAGAATCCATGCTTTCTGAAATCCGGATCGCGGCGAGGACGTTGGCGAAGAGCCCCGGCTTCACCTGTACGGCGATTGCAGCGCTGGCGCTGGGGATTGGGGCGAATACGGCGGTTTTCAGTGTCGTCAACGCCTTGTTATTGAATCCTCCGGGAATTTCCGATCCCGACCGTATTGTGAGCGTAAAGGCCCGCTACGACAAGCTGAACCTGAAAAGTATCCCGATTTCGGTTCCGGACTTTACGGATGTGCGGGACAGCCGCCAGATCTTCGAGCATGTGGCCGTTGAGGATGGCGGAAATTTTAACTACACCGGGTCCAGCTCGCCGGAGCGGCTGGAGGGCGCGCAGGTTTCGCTCGAGTGGTTCTATGTATTCCGGGCCTCGCCACTGCTTGGCAGAGTATTTCAGGCCGAGGAAGATCAACCGGACGCGAATCAGGTCGTTATCCTGTCGTACGGCACGTGGAAGCGGATCTTCGGGGCTGACGCCGGAATTATCGGCCGGACGATCCAGTTGAACAATCAGGCCTATAAGGTGGTCGGAGTGATGCGGCCGGAGTTCCGCTGGCCGAAGGAGGCGGATCTCTGGACGCCACTGGGGCTGGCGCGCGATCAATTTACAGAAGGGAACCGTTTTAACGAACACCTGAACGCAGTGGCTCGCGTGCGGGCAGGCATTCCCGTCGATAGAGCGAACGCGTTAATTCAGGTGTTGGCGGACCGCGTGCGAAATAACGGAACCCGCAGCGGCGCATATGCGAAGGACTCCGGCTGGGGAATGTTTGCGGAGCCGATCACTGACGCGATTGCCGGGACTTCCAAGAAACCGATGCTGGTGCTCGCCGGCGCTGTGGCTTTGGTGCTGCTGATTGCGTGCGCGAATATCGCTGGGCTAATGCTGGTGCGGGGATCGGCTCGCGCGCGGGAGATGGCAGTGCGGGCCGCGCTGGGAGCCGGACGATGGAATCTGGTCCGGCAGACGATCTGGGATTCTGGACTGTTGGCGGTGGGCGGCGCAGCGTTCGGAGTGGCGCTCGCGTTCTTGGGAATTCGCGCGCTACCGCTGCTGGCTCCGGCGAAGTTCGCGGCGGGCTTGGTCGTAACAATCGATACGCGGGTGTTGCTATTCACGGCGCTGGTTTCGCTCGCGGCCGCAGTTTTTGCGGGCCTGGCTCCGGCGTGGCAGACGTCGCGCGTCGAGCGCTTCGACGTGTTGAAGGAGGGCGGCCGTTCCGGCACGACCGGGCGGGCGCGGCAGCGGATGCGTGCGGCACTGGTGGTAGGGGAAGTGGCGCTGGCGCTCGTCTTGCTGATTGGCGCAGGATTGTTTGTGCGCAGCCTGCAACGGCTGGAGGACGTCGGAACTGGATTCGAACCGAATGGAGTCATGACCGCCAGCGTCTCGCTGCCAGAGACGCGATACAAGGAGGAGGATAAGAAGATTGCATTTTATCGCGATGTCATCGGGCGATTGTCCGCGGTTCCGGGAGTCATGGCGGCTGGCGCGGCAGTGCCGCTGCCGTTCAGCGGAATGAACGGGTCGGCCTCGTTTTCAATCGAGGGAAGGAATGCTGGACCCGGCGATCCGGGACCGCATGGCGATATCCGGTACGTGACACCCGGTTACTTCGCGGCGCTACGAATTCCCTTGCTGGCGGGGCGCGTGTTCTCAGAGCAGGATCGCATCGGCACGGAGCCGGTCGTCGTGATCGACGAGAATCTCGCGCGTCAGTATTGGCAGGGCCAGAACCCGATTGGCCAACACATCCGCCAGTTCGTCAGCCGCGCGAAATGGTCGACGATCGTAGGGGTGGTTGGCCACGTGAAGCATTCCGATCTGGCCGCGGATTCCGGGAAGGGCGTATATTATTACGCGATGTTTCAGCAACCGGCTCCGTATGCAACTTTCGTTGTGAAAACGGCGGGCGACCCGGTGATGGCCGGGAGCGCGATACGGGAAGCTGTCCAAGGTGCGGATGCGAGTCTGCCCGCCTACCGCGTGCGGGCGTTGGAGGATCTGGTGATGGACTCGCTGGCTCCGCGGCGTTTCATGGTGGCGCTGTTGGGATTTTTTGCGCTGGCGGCGCTGTTTCTGGTGGTGATCGGGCTATATGGGCTCCTGAGTTTTTCGGTGGCGCAACGCACCCAGGAAATCGGTATACGAATGGCTATGGGAGCCCAGACGGGCGAAGTTCTCGCGCTCGTGGTCGGCGAGGGAATCAAGCTGACGGCGGTTGGGGTGGCGGCCGGTTTGATAGCAGCCGTGTCATTGAACCGCGTGCTGGCGAGTCAGTTATTTCACGTGAGTGCGTTCGACCCATTGACGTTTGTGGCGATGGGCGCGGTGCTGCTGGCCGCCGCAGCAGTTGCGAGCTATGTACCGGCCCGGCGCGCTACGCGGGTCGATCCGATGACGGCCCTGCGCTGGGAATGATCGGCAAAGCCCGGTATCCTTAGAGATAGATGATGCCGCTGGACGGATTCGATCCTTTGGTGCGGGAGTGGTTTCAAACGCGCTTCGGCGCCGTCACCGATCCGCAAAGGCTGGGGTGGCCCGAGATCCGCACCGGCAAAGATGTGCTGATTTCCGCGCCAACGGGGTCGGGCAAAACGCTGGCCGCTTTTCTGATCTGCCTGGATTCGCTGGTCAAGGCTGCCCGTGCCGGGCCACTCGAAGCTCGCACGGAAGTGCTGTATGTCTCGCCCCTGAAGGCGCTGAGCGTCGACGTACGAAAAAACCTGGAAGTGCCGCTGGCCGGGATCGCGGAGTTGGCCGAGCGGCAGGGGATCGCGCTTGCGCCGATTCGCAGCGCCGTGCGCACCGGCGATACACCTGCCCGGGAGCGCCAGCAGATGAGCGGCACGCCTCCGCACATTCTGGTCACAACGCCCGAGTCGCTTTTCATTTTGCTGACGGCGGAGCGGCCGCGCAAGATGCTCGAGAGCGTGCGAACCGTAATCGTCGACGAAATTCACGCTGTTGCCGACGATAAGCGTGGCTCGCATCTGGCGCTATCGCTGGCACGGCTCGACCGGCTGACCGGCGTGCGGGCCCAAAGGATCGGATTGTCCGCGACAGTTGCGCCCATTGAGGAAGTGGCGCGATTTCTGGGCGAGGACGTGCGCGTGGTGCAGATCGGGCACCAGCGTGCGATCGATCTGGGGGTCGAGGTCCCGAAGGATGAGCTGGGCGCGGTCGCAAGCAATGAGATGTGGGAGGAGATTTACGACCGGCTGGCCGAGTTGATCCTGGAACATCGCACGACGCTGGTTTTCGTGAACACG
>DATGJQ010000031.1:0-12101 GCA_035295105.1 Candidatus Acidiferrales bacterium
CGGCTGAACATGCTGGACGACAGCAAGATGCTGTTCATGCGCGGCCTGGACGTGATCTTCTGCTGCAACGTGCTCATTTATTTTGACGGGAAATCGAAGACGCGAACGATCCAGCATTTTTATAACGCGCTCTTGCCCAACGGCTATTTCTTTCTCGGCCATTCCGAATCGCTGCACGGGATCAGTGAAAAATTTCGTTTGGTCCACTTTCCCGGCGCCACCGCGTACTGGAAGACGACCGAACCAGTGGCCAAGGCGGGGACGACATGAAGACCGAAAACATTGACCGCTTGCGCGCGAAGATCGTGAGGATCGACGCCATGCCGGCGATCCCCGTGATCCTTCGGCCGCTCTTGCGCTGCATGGATCAGCCGGTGGAGGACGTGGACATGGAACGCATCGTGGAGCTGGTTTCCTACGATAAATCCATCGCGGCGCAGTGCGTGCGCATGGCTAATTCCGCGCTTTTCATGCGCAGTTCGCCAGCCGAATCGGTTCGTTCGGCGGTCATGAGCCTGGGAATGTGGCGCATCCGCGATCTATTGTTTTCCAATTCGCTCTCGCAAGTGATTCCCGCGAACCGCTGGGTGGTGGACCCGGTGGTGTTCTGGAAGCATTCCTTGGGCGTCGCGCTGGTGTGCCGCAAATTCGCGGACATGATTGAGTTTCCGGACCCCGAAAAGGCCTACCTCGCAGGACTGCTGCATGACATCGGCGTGCTGGTCAACTGCATGGTTGTGCCGGAGGAGTTTCGCGCGGCAATGGAAAAGGCTTCGCGCGAGCATATTCCGCTGGATGAAGCCGAGCAGGCCACTCTCGGATTTACTCACTGCGATTCGGGCCGGGTCCTGGCCGACGCATGGAAGATGCCGGCGGATGTTGCCGACGCCATCCAGTTGCATCATCAGATCGGAGACCCCGAACGCGGCGGCCCGCTGGTAGCGCTGGTCCACCTCAGCGATTTGCTATGCCGCATGCGCGATTTGGGCTACGGATATTACGAGCCGCGCCAGATCGATTTTGCCAACGAGCCGGGATGGCTGTACCTGGTGATGAAGTTTCCGGGTATGGCGGAAATCGATTTGGCGCGTTTTACGTTTTCGCTGGATGAGTATGCTCGGGAAGTCGGCGAGCTGGTTGCTACTGTTTTCGCCTCCTGAATTTTTGACCTCCTAATTTTCAACGCTCCACGCCTTTCCGGGACTCTAAACCTGGACAGGCTCAAGCCTGTCCTACTAGGACCGCACATCCTGGTACAGTCTTGATTGACTTCCGGCCTTGCTGCTCATGTAATGGATAGCGCGAAACTATGAATACGGTTTGGCCAACTACTTCGTGAGCAGCACGAAAACAGCGGTTGCCGGGCGCTTCGCCTCCAAGCGCTCGTCGTTCCTGGTCGCTTCCGGAATCTTCCTGAGCCGCATCGCCGGACTGATTCGCGATCGGGTCTTCGCCCATTACTTTGGCAATTCTGACGCGGCCGATGCGTTCAAGGCGGCCTTCCGCATTCCCAACGCCCTGCAAAATTTATTTGGAGAGGGCGTGCTCTCCGCTTCGTTCATTCCGGTTTATGCGGCGCTTTTGGCGCGCGATGAGGATGAAGAGGCGCGCCGCACCGCCGGAGCCGTTGCGGCCTTGCTGGCGCTGAGCACCTCGATCCTCGTTCTGATCGGCGTCCTCGCGACGCCCTACCTGATCGATGCGATCGCGCCAGGCTTCAGCGGCGACAAGCGCGAACTGACCATACGCATCGTGCGGATTCTTTTTCCGGGCGCCGGCCTGTTCGTATTTTCCGCGTGGTGTCTGGGAATTTTGAACAGCCACCGGCGATTTTTTCTTTCTTACACCGCGCCGGTAATCTGGAACGCGGCGATGATCGCCACTCTGTGGGGATTCGGGGCGCGCTACACGCAGTACCCGCTGGCCATCGTTCTCTCGTGGGGCTCGGTGGTCGGCGCCGCGCTGATGGTGGCGATTCAACTGCCCGTGGTGCTGCGGTTGCTGCACGGGCTTCATTTGTCGTTTGCGTTTCATCTCGAGAACGTGCGCACGGTCGTGCGTAACTTTTTCCCGGTGTTTATCAGCAGGGGCGTGGTGCAGATCAGCGCCTATGTGGATGCGTTGCTGGCCAGCCTGCTGCCCACCGGAGCGGTCGCCGCGCTGGCCTATGCGCAGACGCTTTACACGCTGCCGGTAAGCCTGTTCGGCATGTCGGTATCCGCGGCGGAACTTCCGGCGATGTCTGGCGCGGTCGGCGCGGAGTCTGAAGTGGCGGACATTCTGCGCAAGCGTCTCAATGCTGGTTTGCGGCAGATTGCCTTCTTCGTGATTCCCTCGGCGGCGGCGTTTCTGGTGCTGGGGGATGTAATCGTCGCCGCGATTTATCAGTCCGGACGCTTCACGCATTCCGATGCGATTTACGTGTGGGGAATTCTGATCGGCTCAACTGTCGGCCTGGTGGTTTCCACTCTTGGGCGGCTGTATTCTTCGACGTACTACGCGCTGCGCGACACCCGAACACCTTTGCGCTACGCGATCATCCGCGTGGCCCTAACCACCGTGCTCGGCTACCTTTGCGCAATTCCCCTGCCGCATCTGTTGGGAGTGGAAATGCGCTGGGGCGTTGCCGGGCTGACGGCATCGGCTGGCGTGGCTACCTGGGTGGAGTTTCTGCTGTTGCGCCATACCCTAAACGCGAGAATTGGGCGAACCGGGCTTCCAGTGGCGTTCGTTGTAAAGGCTTGGGGCAGCGCACTGGTGGCCGCGGGGATTGGCCGCCTGTTATTTCACTTCGTTGGCCACCGGAATCCGGTGCTGGTGGCGATCTTGGTTCTTGGGCCGTATGGGATTGGGTATTTCGCGGGTGCGGCCGCGCTCGGTTTGCGCGAGGTTCGCGCGATTATTGAAATGTTTTCCCGGGTTAGCGCAAGGTTCTAACCGCTCTTCCAATGCCGGCGTCTTGCCGGCGTTCCCCCATCGCGAAGTGAAGAGAAACAGCCGGCAGGACGCGAAGCTGCAGTGGATTTACTGAGCGGACTTCGCGGGCAGGGCCGCGGGTTCGGTCGGTTTGCGCGCCGTTGCATCGGGCGGCGCGGCGCGCAGGTACTGCGCCGGCCAGCTGATCGGCTGCTTCAGTTCGCGGGCCGTGCGCAGCGGCCAGTATGGATCGCGCAGGAATTCGCGCGCCATCAGGACCAGGTCGGCCTGATTCTTCGCGAGGATGTCGGTGACCTGTTCCTTCGTTTCGATCAACCCTACGGTTGCGGTCAGGATATTGGCATCGCGGCGAATGCGTTCGGAGAAGGGAACCTGAAAGCCCGGCCCGGCGACGATTTTCTGATCCACGACGAGTCCCGCGGACGAGCAATCCACCAGGTCCACTCCCAGCGGCTTGAGCTGTTTTGCGAGTTCCACGGCCTGATCGAGGTCCCAGCCGCCTTCCTTCCAGTCCGTCGCCGAGATTCGAATGAACAGGGGAAGATTGTCCGGCCAGACCTTGCGGACCGCGGTGGCGATTTCCCGTCCGATACGCGTGCGGTTTTCGAATGACCCGCCGTATTCATCGGTGCGGAAATTGCTGAGCGGGGAAAAGAATTCGTGGGCCAGATATCCATGCGCGGCGTGAATTTCGAGGACCTGGAAGCCAGCTTCGAGCGCGCGGCGGGCAGCGGCGGCAAACGCGCCCACAATGTTGTGAATTTCTTCCTTCAGCAACGCGCGCGGCATCGGGTAGTTGTCGGAAAATGCCACGGCACTCGGCGCCACGGGAACCCAGCCGCCATCTTCGATCGTTACCTTGCTGGAGCCGACCCACGGGCGCTGGGTGCTGCCCTTGCGTCCAGCGTGGGCGATTTGCATTCCGGGGACGGTGCCTTGCGTCTTCAGGAATCGAACGATGCGCGCGAGAAACTCGATGTGCTCGTCCTTCCAGATGCCCAGATCCTCAGGGCTGATGCGGCCCTCGGGTGTCACCGCCGTTGCTTCGGTGAAGACCAGGCTCGCGCCGCCGGTGGCGCGGCTGCCGAGATGCACCAGGTGCCAGTCATGCGCGAATCCGTCTTCGCTGGAATATTGGCACATGGGCGAAACGGCTATGCGGTTGCGCAGCGTGACTCCGCGAATCGGCAAGGGATCGAATAGATGGGCCATGTTCTCCTCGTGAAATGTTCTGTATGGTGCGACGCGCCTGGAATCCGGGTATTTTAAGATGCTGGTACGATTCGCGGTATTGGATGCGCCTCGCGCCCGGTCCGGTGCAGCGCCGTATTGTATAGGTTGCCGGGATCGCGCGCCTGAAATATGTGCTTTGGGTCACGTCGTCGCCGCAGAAAGAAAGCATGAAGACCGAAACATTTGTTCGCCGTTCCCGGATCGCCGCGCCCGCAACGGACGTTTACGCATGGCACGCGCTGCCCGATGCGCTGGAGCGGCTCACCCCGCCGTGGGAACACGCCAGGGTGATCGAAAAATCGGGTGGAATCGAACGCGGGGCGCGCGTGGTGCTTCAGGTTGGTCGATGGCCATTGCGGACCCGGTGGATCGCCGAGCATCAGGATTTCGAGGCGGGGCGCTACTTTTCCGATGTGCAGGTAGCGGGGCCGTTTGCGTATTGGAAGCATACGCATACTTTTGAGCCTTACGGGCCTGCCGCTTGCGTTTTGGAAGATCGCGTTGAGTATGCCCTGCCGCTGGGCGCGCTCGGACGGTGGTTCGGCGGGTGGTATGTGCGGCGGAAGTTGGCGCGGCTCTTTGAGTACCGGCACGCAGCTACGGCCCGTGAGGTTGCCGGGCGCGGAACGCCAGCGGAGTAAGAGACTCGCAATCGGGGCAAGCGGAAAATTCCACCGGCGGGATGCCGGCGCCGCGAAACTTCTTCAATCGCTTTCCTGCGTCACGATGTGCACGTCTACCGCCGGGGCGTCACGGAGGAAGCGGTGGATGGCGGTCATGTACATATACTTTCGCCAGCCTTCGACGGCTGAGCGGCCGAAAATTACCTGCGTGACGTGCTTCTCGCGCACGAACTCCGCCGTGGCGGAAGACACATCCTTGCCGGTAAGCTTCACGACTTTCGCGCCCAGGCTTTCTGAAAACTGAATGTTGGCGTTGAGCGAATTCTTGTCGCGCTCCGACGTGTCGTGCCCAATGTCCACATAGATGGCGTAGAGTTCGGCGTCCATGCGGCGGGCCATCCGGGCGGCTCGGGCGATCAGATATTGCGCGCGGGGATTGGAGCTGAAGCAAACCGCCAGTCGCTCGCGCACCGGCCACGGATCATGGATGTCTTTCTGATCCATGTACGTTTCCAGGCTGCGGTCCACCTGTTCGGCCACCTGTCGCAGGGCCAATTCGCGCAGCGCGATGAGGTTCCCACGGCGGAAAAAATTCTTCAGGGCCTGATCGACTTTTTCGGTGTGGTAGACCTCGCCGCGCTTCATGCGGTTCTGCAACGCCTCCGGCGTCAGGTCGACCATCACGATTTCGTTGGCGTGTTCCATTACCCAGTCCGGCACGGTTTCACGAATTTTTATTCCGGTGATGGCGGCAACGGTTGGGGCAATGCTTTCGAGGTGCTGCACGTTCACCGTGGAAAGGACTTCCAGTTTCCCGGCGACCAGATCGAGAACATCCTCGTAGCGCTTGCGGTGCTTGCTGCCGGGAATATTGGTGTGGGCGAGTTCATCCACCAGAACCACGCGAGGATTGCGGGCCTTGATGGCCTCCGGGTCCATTTCCTCGAAAATCGTTCCCTTATATTCGATCTTGCGCATGGGAACGTGCTCGAGCTGCGCCGCCAGTTCGGCGATGCCCTTCCGGCCGTGGGTTTCGATCACGCCGATTACTACATCTTCACCCCGGCTGCGCCGCCGGATGGCTTCACTCAGCATGCCGAAGGTCTTGCCAACGCCGGGGGCGTAGCCGAGAAATAGCTTCAGGATTCCCTCGGTGCGTTCCTTCGGGGAAACCTCTTCCAGCCACTCTTCCGGGGTTTTCGCCACGGCAGATATTCTCGTTCATTTTGCCAAAGAAATGCTAGGCTAGTTTCGGCCCGTGACCAGAAATCCGCTCACCCTCTTCGTTCGTTACGCAGCCGCGCTCGCCGCTGTGCTGGCGATTACCTATTTCTACCACGAGACCAACCGGTTCAATCCGACCACTGTCGCTTTCACCTATTTGCTGGCGATCCTCGGCGTTTCCGCCCTGTGGGGGCTGTGGATTTCGGTGTTCATGTCGTTCGTCGCGGCGATCACCTATAACTTCTATTTCCTCCCGCCGGTCGGGACGCTGACCATCGCGGACCCGCAAAATTGGGTCGCCCTGGTTACTTTTCTGGCAACCTCGATCCTCGCCAGCGACCTTTCCTCTCGAGCGCGAAATCAGGCTGCCGAAGCCAACCGCCGGCGGCATGAGGTGGAGCGGCTCTACCGGTTCAGCCAGCGCCTGCTCAGCGCCGGGAATCCCATCGAATTGCTGAACGCCATTCCGCGCCAGATTGTGGACACGTTTGAAGTGGGAGCCGCGGCGCTGTTTCTCTCGGACAAGCAGAAGGTGTATCGCTCCGGGATGAACCTGCCGCAACTCGATGCGGCGTTTCTGAAAGCGGTTGTCGCGAGGGAGGAATTGCAGATCGACACCGAGCACAGCGTGTGCTTCACGCCGTTGCGCCTGGGCTCAAGGATACTCGGGAGTATGGGGATTTCGGGTCCCGTGCTTTCCCGAGAGTCCTTAGAGGCGATGGGAACGCTGATCGCGGTGGCCGTCGAACGCGCCCACGCCATCGAAATGGTGGGCAAAACCGAAGCGGCCCGCGAAGGCGAGCGGCTGAAGTCGGCGCTGCTGGACGCCATTACCCACGACTTCCGCACGCCGCTCACGTCCATGAAGGCCTCGGTCACCACGCTGCTTTCCCCGGCCAATCTGGACGGCGGCCAGCGGGACGAACTGCTTCACATCATCGACGAAGAGTGCGACCGCCTGAACCGCCTGGTCGGCGAAGCCGCGGAGATGGCTCGCCTGGAAGCCGGTGAAGTGAAATTGCAGATGGAAAGCGTTCGCGTAGACGACTTGATTGCTGGCGCGCTCGATGTTTGCAAAGGCGTGTTGGGAACACGGCCGATTCGCCTCGAACTGAAAAATCCGGATCTAGCCGTTCGCGCAGATGTCGCCCGCGCCAAGGAAGTGCTGGTCCACTTGATCCAAAATGCGAATTTGTATTCCTCGGCGGACCATGCCATTACCATTAGCGCGGAGGAGCGCGAACAATTCGTTCAGTTCAGCGTGGCCGATCAAGGGCCGGGCATCGGCGAGGCGGAATTGGGCCTGATCTTTGATAAATTCTATCGCGGTGCGGACCAGCGCTACCGCGTGCAGGGCACCGGGATGGGCTTGCCCATTGCCAAGGCGATCGTCGAAGCGCATGGGGGCACGATCGGTGTGATCAGCCAGGTGGAACACGGTTCGGTGTTTTCCTTTACCTTGCCGATTGTCAGGGGGACGGCAGAACAAAAATGAGCACACCCACGATACTTGTTGTGGATGACGAGCCGCAGATCCGCCGCGTGATGCGCACTACGCTCTCCAGCAACGGCTACACCGTGCTGGAAGCGCGCAGCGGGGATGAGGCGCTGGAACTGATGCGCAAAGAACGGCCCGAGTTGGTGCTGCTGGACGTCAACATGCCGGGCAAGAGCGGACTGGATACATGCCGCGAGATCCGCGACCAGTCCGACGTGGCGATCATCATGCTCACCGTCCGCAATACGGAGCACGACAAGGTGCTGGCGCTGGACGCCGGGGCGGACGACTACGTGGTGAAGCCCTTTGGCATGGAGGAATTGCTGGCGCGCATTCGAGCGGCGCTTCGGCGAACGTCTTCCGGGGAGCCGGTGCCAACCTATGTTTCGAGCGATCTGGAGATTGATTTTGAGCGCAGGAAGCTGATGGTTCAGGGGCGTCCGGTCAGGCTCACGCCCAAGGAGTTCGATCTTCTGCGGCACCTAGTGGCCAATCAAGGCAAGCCTCTGGAGCACCGGCGGCTGTTACAGGCCGTGTGGGGACCGGATTATGGCGACGAGACGGAATACTTGCGGGTGTTCATCAATCAGCTGAGAAAGAAGATTGAGCCGGATCCCGCGCATCCCAAATACATTCACACCGACCCGTGGGTGGGTTACCGGTTTGAGCCCGCGGCGCCTGCGGCGAGCAAACCGAAGAAGAAGTAGCCCCAAGTGGCACAGATTTGAGTCGCACAGATTTGAGTGGCACAGACTTCAGTCTGTGGGGTTCCATTTGATCTTGGCTATCGCGCGACGCTTGGGTGGGTGTAGGGAATTCCACAGACTGAAGTACTGTGCCACTTGTAGCTGCGCTACTTGTGCATCGGATGCGTGGCGTCCAGGTCCAGGTTTAACTCCAGCACATTCACGCGCGGTTCTCCAAGAAAACCTAACTGGCGGCCTTCGGTGTGGTTGGCGACTAGCGTCTGGACGTCAGCTTCGCTGATGTTGCGCTCACGCGCGATTCTGGGAACCTGGAAGGCTGCCGCTTCCGGCGAGATATGCGGGTCTAGGCCCGAGCCGGATGTGGTAATCAGGTCCATCGGAACTGGAACCCCAGGATTTTCGGCTTGGGCCTTTTGTGCGTCGCCAGTCATGCGGTCGACCAGCATCTTGTTGGTCGGCCCCAGATTCGATCCTCCGGAGTTTCCGGCATCGTAGCCGGTGCCCGCCGCCGACGGGCGCGAGTGAAAATATCCAGGCGAAGAAAACGGCTGTCCAATCAGATGCGAGCCGACAATTTTGCCGTCCGCCGTGATCAGGCTGCCGTTCGCCTGGCGGGGGAATAGAAGCTGCGCCAGGCCGGTGACGACAAACGGGTAGACCAGCCCCAGGAGCACCGTGGTTACGATGGTCATCAGGATGGAAGTTATGAAATGTTTTTTCATGGCAATGTCCTTAACACAATTCCTTTCGCTCAAGCCCAGCGCAGAGTGGTGATGACCACGTCGATCAGCTTGATGCCGATGAACGGTGCAATGATTCCGCCCACCCCGTAGACCAGCAGGTTCCAGCGCAACAGCGCTGAAGCTCCCATGGGCCGGTACTGCACGCCGCGCAAGGCCAGCGGCACGAGCGCCACGATAATCAGGGCGTTGAAAATCACGGCGGAGAGAATCGCGGACTCCGGAGTTTTCAGGTGCATGATGTTCAGCGCCTGCAGCACCGGGAACGCGCCGGCGAACATGGCCGGGATGATGGCGAAATATTTGGCGACGTCATTGGCGACGGAAAAGGTGGTCAGCGCCCCGCGGGTAATCAGCATTTGTTTGCCGATTTCCACCACCTCAATCAGCTTGGTGGGGTTGGAATCGAGGTCCACCATGTTGCCGGCTTCCTTGGCCGCCTGGGTCCCTGCATTCATGGCTAGGCCGACGTCAGCCTGAGCCAGCGCGGGGGCGTCATTCGTGCCGTCGCCGGTCATGGCCACCAGCTTGCCCTTGGCTTGCTCCTTGCGGATCAGCGCCAGTTTGTCTTCCGGCTTGGCCTCGGCCAGAAAATCGTCGACGCCCGCTTCCTGGGCGATGGCCGCGGCCGTCAGCCGGTTATCTCCGGTGATCATCACGGTGCGAATGCCCATGGCGCGGAGATGATCGAAGCGTTCGCGCATGCCACCCTTGACGATGTCCTTCAGCCGCACGGTGCCCATGATGCGGCCCTTGCTGGCGACCAGCAGGGGGGTGGCTCCGGAACTGGCAACCGTCTGCACGGTGTCGTCAACTTCGAGGGGAACCAGGCCGCCATGCTCGATGACATACTTCTTGATGGAATCCGGCGCGCCTTTGCGGATGGCGCGGCCATCGAAATCGACGCCGGACATGCGCGTCTGCGCGGTGAAGGGAATGAAAGTCGCTTCGAGCGATGACAGCGGCCGGCCGCGCAAACCATATTTTTCCTTGGCCAGCACCACGATCGAACGGCCCTCGGGCGTTTCATCGGCCAACGAGGCGAGTTGCGCCGCGTCGGCCAGTTCCGCGTCGGTGACGCCGGGTGCGGTAATGAATTCCGTCGCTTGGCGGTTGCCGAGCGTGATCGTACCGGTCTTGTCGAGCAGCAGCGTGTCGACATCGCCTGCGGCTTCCACGGCGCGGCCGGACATGGCCATTACGTTGCGCTGAATCACGCGATCGATGCCCGCGATGCCGATGGCCGAAAGCAAACCCCCGATGGTTGTCGGAATTAGGCACACCAGTAAGGACCACAGCACGAACGCGCTTTGCGGCGCGCCCGAAAAGATGGCCATCGGTTGCAGGGTCGCGACGGCCAGCAGGAAAATAATCGTCAGCCCGGACAACAGGATGTTCAGCGCGATTTCATTGGGCGTCTTCTGCCGCGAAGCTCCCTCAACCATCTTGATCATGCGATCGAGAAACGTTTCGCCGGGATTCGATGTGATACGAATTCTGATTTCATCGGAAAGCACGCGCGTGCCGCCGGTGACCGCGGAGCGGTCGCCGCCCGATTCCCGAATCACCGGCGCGGATTCTCCGGTGATGGCCGACTCATCGACCGAAGCGACGCCTTCGATCACTTCGCCGTCTCCGGGAACGAATTGGCCTGCGGATACCACCACCACATCGCCGGCGCGCAGCTTGGATCCGGAAATTTCTACCGTGCAGCCATCGGGTTTCAGTTTGTAGGCGACCGTTTCCGTGCGCGCCTTGCGTAGGGTGTCGGCCTGCGCTTTGCCTCGGCCCTCGGCCATGGCTTCGGCGAAATTGGCGAACAGCACCGTGAACCATAGCCAAAGGGTGATCTGCAGTTCAAATCCGAATCCCTGCGAGTGGCGGAGCATATGGGTGATGAGTTCCACCGTCAGCAGCGCGGCGCCGATTTCGACCACGAACATCACCGGATTCTTCATCAGCGTTGCGGGATTCAATTTTCGAAACGAATCCCACACCGCTCGCCGGGCAATGGGCCCGTCCCAAATCGTTTGGCTCTTCCTTGCTTGGGCTGTCATGGCTTTTTGTTCCTCAGAAGGTCTTTCCGGCATACATCAACAGGTGCTCAAGAATCGGGCCCAGGCTGAGCGCCGGGAAAAAGGTCAACGCGCCGACGATCAAGACGACAGAAATCAAGAGGCCGGTAAAGAGAGGTGAAGTCACCGGGAAGGTGCCGGAAGTATCCGGCACATGCTTTTTCTGGACCAGGCTTCCGGCGATGGCCAGAACCGGGACCACCATGAAAAAGCGGCCAAATAACATCGTCGAGGCGATCGTTGTGTTGTACCAAAGTGTGTTGGCGTTGAGGCCGGCGAAGGCAGAGCCGTTGTTGGCGCCCGCTTCGGCGTATGCATAGAAAATTTCCGACAATCCATGCGGGCCGGCATTGGCCAGACTGGAGACTCCGAATTTCGAGACGAGCGAAATGCCGGTGTAAACCAACACGAACAGCGGGTAAATCAGCACGGTCAACATGGCCATTTTTACGTCAAAGGCTTCGATCTTTTTGCCCAGGTATTCCGGCGTGCGCCCCACCATTAAACCCGCGATGAAGACCGAAAGAATGATGAACACGATGATGCCGTACAGGCCGGAGCCGACGCCGCCGAACACCACTTCTCCGAGCAGCATGTTGATCAGCGGAATCATACCGCCGAGGGGAGTGAAGGAATCATGCATGGCATTCACCGCGCCGCAGCTGGTATCAGTGGTCACCACGGCCCATAGAGCCGAGTTCGCGATCCCGAAACGGACTTCCTTGCCTTCCATATTCCCAGCCGGCTGCAAATGGCTGGCGGAAGTCTGGACCAGTGGGTTTCCCCGAGCTTCGGCCGAGTAGGCTACCGTTATGCCAACAAGGAAAAGTAAGGCCATGGCGCACCACACCGCCCAGCCGTGACGCGGCGATCCGGTCATCTGTCCAAGGGTATAGGTCAGCGCCGATCCGATGGCGAAGATCAGAACCATCTCCAGCAAATTAGTGATCGGTGTCGGATTCTCGTACGGATGGGCGCTGTTGGCGTTGAAGAAGCCGCCACCGTTGGTGCCAAGCTCTTTGATCATTTCTTGCGAGGCCGTCGGGCCGAGCGCGATGGTCTGT
>DATGJQ010000032.1:0-25275 GCA_035295105.1 Candidatus Acidiferrales bacterium
CTATCTGGCCGGCGCGATCGCCACGGGCATCGCCTTTGTGCTGCTGCAGGGAGTGGAGTGGGTCGCTCTTCTCCGCGAGGGCCTGACCATGACTTCCAGCCCGCACGGCGCGTTTTTCTACCTGATCGTCGGCGCGCACGCCCTTCACGCAGTGGTCGCCATCTCGATCTTGGCGGCGCTCTATGTTCCGATGCGGCGCGGGACGCTTGCGCCTTCGACGTTCGCCGCCACGAAGATTTTTTGGTATTTTGTAGTCCTGCTGTGGCCAGTGATCTATTTGCGCGTCTACTTGTGAGGGCTGAGAAAAAGCAATGCGGAAGTCAAAACGTCTCGCGCGCTTCCTGATCGCCGCCGCGGCTATTGCCGTGTTCATTCCCGACGTCGCATCGGCTTGTCCCGCGTGCATGGTCGGCGACCCCAAAACCGCCGCCACCTATTTCGGGATGACGGTGGTCATGAGCGCGCTGCCCATCCTGCTCGTCTGCGGCCTGGGCTACTGGCTCTGGCGCAGGTACCAGTAGGACAGGCTTTAGCCTGTCTGATTTTGAGTAGCGTCAGGCGGGAATCCAATCAGACCGGCTGAAGCCGGTCCTACAAGATCGACTGAATTTCCTCATCGATCGAAATGTGCGTCTGCTCGAACCCGTCAATCAGGTAGCCCGGTCCGGAAACCTGGCTGAAATGAAAATATCGGCTGATGTGGTAGTCCTCATCGAGCGCGCTGAAAATCCGCTCGACCTCACCGCGTTCCAGTCCAAAATCCGCCAGCGGCGCCAAGAACGTGAAGCCACCCGCGATGGCCAGATATTTCTCGACAATTTGTTTTAGCGACATAGTTTCAGATCCAGACATACGCGCCGGAATCTCCATACGGCGCGTTAATGTAAAACAGATTCGCTTCCTCGATTTGCCCCAGGGCCGCGCACAGTTTCGCCGCGCCGTGCCTTGGGCAAAACAGCGCGCCCGGCGAAGACGCAATCCGCTCGGTCTGGTCCAGGCTGGAAACTTCGCGCCGCGAGATCCATAGCCAGGTGGCGGGCTCGCCGCAGTCGCTGCAAGGGCCTTCCAGCTCTTCGAGCCGCGTCAAGATCGCCGCCGCGACTTCCGAGCGCAGGCCGGCCGCGGCGAAGTCTTCCGTGCCCAGAAAAAAATACTGCGTGAAATTCTCGCCGTCCGGCTCAAACGCCACCACGCGGCTGGGAGTCGCCGCAAGCTCCGGATCCAGCAGGCCCTTCAGGCAATCGTAGCAGACCGAAATTTCCGGTCGCGCCGGCTGGCGCCGCGCCCGGGGCTTGCCCCGCAGGTACAGCGTGTCCGGGATGTATGTGGCCATCCAGGGGTGCCCGTTTTCCAGGTGAATGCATTCCGCCGGCCAACGCATCAGCCGCGCCCACAGTCTGCGCGAGGCCGGGCGAATCGCGATTCCCGGATAAGCCTGGTCCACGGTGAGGCGCGCCATGTCGTGGCGATGTTATCAGAATCCGGGAGACGCCTCCCGGAAAAATCCGCTATCATAAACGGATCGCGGCGGCTCCTGCCGGCCCTCCCCAGGCGCTCGCGACGCAGCAAGAAATTCCATTCATTTTTTATTTCAGGAGGTTTCATGGCCATCGCCGCAGGACAGCCCGCACCCGACTTCACCCTGAAGGACCAGTCGCGCCAGGACGTCAAGCTTTCCGACTTCGCGGGCAAGCGCAACGTGGTCCTGATTTTCTATCCGCTCGATTTCAGCCCGGTCTGCTCCAACGAGCATGCCTGTTTCGTCAACGATCTGAAGCAGTTCGAGTCGCTGGACGCGCAGGTTCTGGGCGTCAGCGTGGACAGCCTGTGGGCCCACAAAGCTTTCGCCGAAAAGCTGGGAATCACCTACCCGCTGCTCGCGGATTTTAATCCTCGCGGCGCCGTAGCCGATAAATTCGGCGTGTATCTCAAGGATAATGGAACGTCGAGCCGTGCCATCGTCATCGTCAATAAGGCGGGCAAAGTCGCCTGGATCAAGAATTATGAGATGGGCGTGGTGCCGGACATGAAAGAAGTTGGGCAGGCTCTAAAGGCGGTGAACTAGGTAGGTCGGAACCACCGGAGTGTGCTGGAAACGAAACCGGGCGCGTTCGCTCGCAGGATTTCAGCAATCCTGCGAGTGACGCGCCCGAACTATTTACACCGGATTCGGCGTTACTTCTTGGCGGCGTCTTTGCCCAGCTTGCGAATGTAGTTCACCAACTGCCAGCGCTCCTGGTCGGACAGCGTGTCCTTCCACGACGGCATCGGCCCGCGGCCGTTGCTCATCTTCCAGAACAGCGAGCCGTCCGTCTCCGAAGCCTGCAGTTTGGGATCGGTGAAATTCGCCGGCTTCACTTTGATGGTCTTGGCGCCCGGACCGTCGCCCAGGCCCTTTTCGCCGTGGCACAGCACGCAGTTGTCGGTAAAAAGCTGTTCACCTGCGGTTAGGCTCTCCGCGTTGGAAGGGACGGGATTCTTCACCTTCTTCGCGTCATCCGGAGCGACCCAGGGCGCGGGCTCGGCTTGCTGCGCCGCCACGCGTCCCACCGCAAAAATGCACATGCCAAGCACGACGCCCGCACCGGCCACGCGCGCCAGCCACACCGAAGCTCGCTTGTCGAATCCAGTCATTCCACCGTCTCCCTTATACCGAGATATTGAACCGAGACTTTGCAGGGCTAGAAAAATTTTGCCACACCCGGCGAAGGTTTACAAGAAAACGTGGCGCATGCTTTAGCTTGCGCTGTGTAGTCAGCATTTATGTAGCGCCCGCCTTCAGGCGGGCACTTTGGAGTCGAGCAAATGCCCGCCTGAAGGCGGGCGCTACAGAACCAAACTAGATCTTTCCGCCAAAGGTCAGCCACAGCAGCGCGCCATTGAGCACAACAATGACCGCGGCCATGAACCAACCGAAGATCGCGGTAATCCGTCCGTTGGTGAACTCCCCCATCTTGGAGCGGTCGCCGGTAAACTGAATCAAAGGTATGACGGCAAACGGCAGTTGAAAGCTCAGAATCACCTGGCTGAGGATGAGCAGCGAAGTCACCCGGCCCTCGCCCATCACTCCGATCACCACGGCTGCCGGAATGATGGCCATCGATCGCGTGATCAGCCGCCGCAGCCACGGCCGCATCCGCCAGTGCAGAAATCCCTCCATCACAATCTGACCGGCGAGCGTTCCGGTGAGCGTGGAGTTCTGCCCGGAGCAAAGCAGCGCCGCCGCAAACAGCACGCTGGCGAAACTCACGCCCAGCACCGGAGTCAGCAACCGGTAGGCCTGGCTGATGTCGGCCACGTCGTTCATGCCCCGGACGTGAAACGCCGCCGCTCCCAGCACCAGGATGGCCGCGTTGATGAACAGGGAAAATCCCAGCGCCAGCGTCGAATCGAGCGTCGCAAAGCGGATGGCCTCGCGTTTGCCCGCGCCGTCCTGCACGAACGCGCGCGTCTGCACGATGCTGGAATGCAGATACAAATTGTGCGGCATCACTGTGGCGCCCAGAATGCCGATCGCCAGGTACAGCATCTCGCGATCCTTCAGGATCTGCGCGGTGGGAAGAAATCCCCGCGCCGCTTCGAGCCACAGCGGCTGGGCGAAGAAAATTTCATACGCGAAACAGGCAGCAATGGTCATGATCAGCGTGATGACCAAAGTCTCCATCACTCGAAAGCCGCGCCCCTGCATCGCCAGAACCAGCAGCACGTCCAAGCCGGTCAACAAAACGCCGGCCAGCAGCGGAAGGCCGAAGAGCAGCTTCAGCGCGACCGCTGAACCCAGCACCTCCGCCAGGTCGCACGCGGCAATCGCGATTTCGCAAAGCACCCACAGCACCATCGTCGTCCGCCGCGAATAGTGGTCGCGGCAGGCTTGCGCCAGGTCGCGGCCCGTCGCGATGCCCAGCTTGGCGGAGAGCGCTTGCAGGAAAATCGCCATCAGGCTGGAAATCAGCACGGCGCTCAGCAGCGTGTAGCCGAATCGCGAGCCGCCGCCAAGGTCGGTCGCCCAGTTCCCTGGATCCATGTACCCGACGGCGACCAGGTAGCCGGGGCCCGCGAACGCAATCATCTTTCGGAAAAAAGACGCGCCGGCCCGGATCGGAACGCTGCGATACGATTCCGGAAGCGAAGGAGAGCTGGCACGCGACGCAACACCGGCGGAAATCGCGTCCGAAGAGGCGGGAGATAGGGGAGGGACGGCCATAGTTAACCTAGATAAATATCTTAAATAAACTAGCATTAATACCCAGGCCAGTCAATGCAAATGGCGCAAGTGTAGTGTCCGGATTTGAAACGGAATGTAGCGCCCGCCTTCAGGCGGGCATCTGCCCGGCTGCAAGATGCCCGCCTGAAGACGGGCGCTACAAGAACCGTCGAAACCCGCGCGCAGGTTGCCCGTGCCCGGCCTTGAGACTGTGTGTTACTGTCGGAAACGGAACAAGACGCACGGAACATCACCGTGATTGGAGGCCTTCATGGCGCAGGGCGGCAGCGAGCAGGTGCAGGTTCAGATCAAGGCCGATGAAAAGGAACTCGTCGGGCAATTTTCCAACCTGGTGATGTTTCACCACACCGCGGAAGAATTCACGGCGCATTTCATCTACGTGTTCCCCAATGTTCCGCAGGGCAAGCTGATTTCCAGCGTCATCGTAAGCCCGGGCCATGCCAAGCGCATCATGCGCGCGCTGGAGGAAAATATCCGCCGGTACGAGAAGCAGTTCGGTCCCATCCGCGACGTTCCTGAGCCGACTCCGGTCCCCAACGTGGGTTTCGTGCAGTAGAAACAGCCCGCAGGGCCACCCGGCCGCCTTTGCCGACGGGCCAACGCACGATCCGAATCGTTCCGGAAGTACGCCAACCGGGCGGCAATCCGCTTGAAAAGGCCCGTACTTCTGGATAGTTCCCAAGTCGAAACATCGCGCGCGAAGCCCGCTCACAACACCAAACGGCCATGCTAAATTGGACTTGGAATCCCATGAAAGCCGCTTGCTCCAGTTGTGGCGCCCAACATACCCTGCCAGACAAACAGTTGGTGGGACTGCCGCGCGTGCAGTTCAAGTGTGCCCGGTGCGGCACCAGCACCATCGTTGAAATCGCTCCCGGCCCCGACGTCACCCAGGTCCTCACGCCGCTGCCGGGCTTTGCCCGCAGCGCCGGTGCGCCCTGGCTAGCAGCCGGCGGCGGAGAAGAACCTAGTTCCCTGCAATTGCCCGCCGGAAGGGCCATCGCACTATCGGTGATTGCCGGTCCCGCGCGCGGGCTGGTTTACGCGGTGGAGAAACCTCGCGTCGTCCTGGGCCGCGCCGACGCCGACATCGTCATCAATGACAAGGAAATCTCGCGCTGGCACTGCGCCATCGAAATCAAGGGCGACGTCATCCGCCTGCGGGACATGGATTCCACCAACGGCACGTACTTCGCCGACGAGCGCGTCCGCGTCGCGGAACTGAAGCATCTCTCCGAATTTCGCATCGGCACTTCCGTAATCCTCGTCAGCGTCACGCCCAAGCTGGTCGCGGTTCGCTGAGCCGCACGAGCTTCCACCTGCTCCATTTTTGTCATTCTGAGCGAAGCGAAGAATCTCTCCTGGTTTCCGCGGCGTTGCCCATACTTTAGATCGAAGAGAGATTCTTCGCTTCGCTCAGAATGACAACACTTTTTGCGTTTTGCGGCAGCCCGTGAAGCACGCCCACTTTCGTGTTACCGTAACCGACTGGATTTCCGATGCCCGCACTGACCGCGATTCTCATTTCTTATAACGAGGAACTGGACCTGCCGCGCGCGCTGGCATCGCTCGCGGAAATCGCCGACGAAATTATTCTGGTGGATTCGGGATCGACCGACCGCACCTGCGAGATCGCCCGCTCACAAGGCGCTCGCGTCTATACCCGCGCGCTCGACAGCTTCGCCGAACAAAAAAATTACGCCGTGTCGCTCTCCTCCAACGACTGGATTTTGTCCATGGACTGCGATCAGCAGCTGAGCCCCGAGTTGCGCGCTTCAATGCTGGCCTGGAAGCAGCGGCCCCCCGACAGGAACGGCTACGAGCTGCTGCAGTTCACGAATTTTCTCGGCGGATGGATTCGCCACTCCGGCTGGTATCCCGAGTACAAGCTGCTCCTTTTTCGGCGCGACAAGGGAAAATTTTTCAGCGCGCTCCACGAGCGTTTCCACCTGGAGGGCCCGCCGGGGCGGCTCGAGGGCCATCTGTTTCATTACACCGTTCGCACGCTTTCCGAGCAGCACGCGAAACTGGACGTCATGTCCACCCTGGCTGCCGAAGATCTTTTCGCGCAAGGCCGGAAAAGCTGGCGCGCGGCGATGATTTTCGCTTCGCCTTGGACGATGGTGCAGCGGTTGGTTTTCCAGCGGGGCTTTCTGGACGGGCGGCGCGGCTGGCTGATCGCCTGGTTCTCCGGAAAATATATTTACCTGAAATTCCGAAAACTGGGCCGGTTGCTGGCGGGAGAAAAACTGGCTCGCCGCTCCTGGCCAAATCCCGGCGAGGCTTGAGGGTGCGCCCGCTTATCGTCGATCTGGGCCGGGACTATCGCGGCGGACAGCATCAGGCGCTGCTGCTGCTGCAAGGGCTGCGCGAACGCGGACACGCTCCGGAACTGATCGCCGTGCGCAACTCCACGCTGGCGGCCCGGGCGGCGGAGATGGGTGCGCCGGTCTATCCCGTTGGTCCGGCGCGCCGCCGGATGAATGCCGCATGGCTCATACGGCGTTTCGTGCGCGGCGGACGCTTCGACCTGGTTCACGCCAACGAACCGCACGCGCTGACCGCCGCGTGGCTGGCGCGCGCTCATCGCTTCGTCCCCGTGGTCGCATCACGCAGGGTGACGCTTCCACTCGCGCGCAGCTATTTTTCACTCGCGCGCTACCGCGCCGCGGCGCGCATTATCGCCGTTTCCGAATTTGTAAAACAAACCGTCCTGCAGAGCGGGCTCGCGCCCGGCCGCGTGGCCGTGATTTTTGATGGGGTGCAGATTCCGGCGGAGATTTCCGAATCCGAACGCGATGCCGCTCGCACTCAGTTCGGAATTTCTCCGGAAGCTCGCGTGGCCGGATATATAGCAGCCTTCGTTCCGCAGAAACGGCACGCGTTCCTGCTGGAGGCGTTCGCGACCTTGATTTCGCAGCTCCCTGCCAGCGTTTTGTTGCTGCGCGGCGAAGGTCCGGAATTGTCGCGGCTGCAGGCGAGAGCGCGCGAACTTCAGATCGTTGAGTCCGTAAAATTTCTGACGCCTGACGTTCCAATTGACGCCGCATTTGCCGCCATGGATGTCTTCGCATTCCCCGCGATGGGCGAGGCGCTCGGCACCGCACTGCTCGCCGCGATGGCGCATGCCCTGCCGGTCGCAGCCATCGACAGTGGGGGCGTTTCCGAAGTGGTAGCAAGCGGGAAAAACGGAGTAACGCTGAAGAATCCGGATGCTGGCGCGTTTGGGCAAGCGATCGCGCAATTGTTATCGCAGCCGGATGATGCCACCCGCCTTGGCATGTCCGGCCGTGAAACGGTCATCGCTAATTTCTCTGCAGACCGAATGGTGGACGGAACGCTTAGTCTGTACGGGCAATTGACGCAAACCTCCACAGGCTAAGGCGATTCCTAGCGCAGACTCGGGAGGCTGCGAAAAAAACTAAAAACTGTCATCCCGAAGGGCTGGGTTTGCCCGAGGGATCTGCTTTTTTCTTGAGTCAGTAGACTTCCCTCTGAATGGACGACCGTAAACCTCAAAAACTCTGGAATTTAGAACGAATGCGCGCAGCCCGGGCTGCTGAACGGAACCCCACAGGTTTAAGCCTGTGCCACTGGGTGCCTGTGCCACTTGCAGTCCTAAAAAAGCCAAAAGCGCCTGGCATCCCGTTCCCGCGGAATGTCAAGCGCTCTTGGGTAATACGTTACGCCAGTTGTTTGCCTTCGCGTGTCCCTCCTATCCTTGCAGCGGTTTCCCTGAGCCGAATGGGGCGTTAATCACCCACCGGCCATTGGGCTCTAGGAACTCAAGTCCGATGACGTACCCTTCGGGGTGCGGGTGGCAGTAGGCCACGCGCGCCAGGGATTGGAATCCACCGGGGAGGGATTGAATCTTCAGGGTGTCGTTCGTGCGCCAGCGGCGTACGCTCGCTACCCGGGCCCCGCGTGAACTGACGTCCTCTGTGAACGTCGTTTCCACGTCGGAGGCCGATTCCTGCCCGCAAAGATGGACTGCTACGGTCATCGGGATTCTTTTTTCAAGGCGTTCCGTGTTGAAAGTTTGTGCCATGGTTGCTCGCCGCTTACAGGCACGCTGCGATGCGCGCCAGCGTCCGGATTCCGTCCGGGCGCCGTTTCATTCCGTACAGAGCGCGGTCAGCGTATTCGAAAAGTTCCTCAATCGTTTCTCCGTCGCGAGGGAAAACCGCCGAGCCGACGCTCACGGTGACATGCGGAAATTCACCGTCATTGGCCAGACGTTCGCAGATGCGGCGGCTCACGGACTCGGCCGCTTCCTCACCCGCTTCGGGCAACACGATGGCGAATTCGTCGCCGCCGTAGCGCGCCGCAGTGTCCATGGCGCGGGAGTGAATCCGCAGCACTCCAGCCAGGCGGCACAACGCGCGGCTGCCGACCAGGTGCCCGTGCTGATCGTTGATCATCTTGAGGCGGTCCAGGTCGAGCAGCAGGACGGCGAACGGGCGCCCCGTGCGCCGCGAGCGCTGCAACTCGTTTTCCATGATGTTGATCAAGGTTCGATAGTTCGAAAGGCCGGTCAGCGGATCGGTGACCGCCAGCTTGCGCACCTGGTCGAATACCCGCGCGTTATCCAGCAGCGCTCCGCCCAGAACCAGGGCATAGCTGGCTACCTTCAGAATCTGTGCGGCGGTAAACGGAGCGTCCAGCAGCCTCTCGGATTGCGTCGCCAGCGCGTGGCAGGCGACATTCATCCACAGGGCGATATGGATGGCGCGATCGAAGGGCGAGGAGTGGTGCCGCGACCTGCGCCCGAATCCGATGGCGGCGATCCCGAAAAGTATTGCCGGCAGCAGGTCCCCGCGCCGGGACAGTAGGGCCTGGGGATGCATGGCCGGCTCCAGCGGCGAACCGAAATAGGCGGCGCTGGTCGCGTAGGCCACCGCCACCACCGCCACGAGCGCGACTGCGATTTCCCGTCCGGGCTCTCGCGAATTCGGAACGCGCCGCTCCACCACCAGAGCCGCAATCAACACCAGCGCCAGAAGCGTCCGGCTCACCATCCATGCCAGCGGCACGTGCGTCTCGCTGAAATTACCGGAAGCCAGAATGCCGTAGAAGTTGAATGTGGCGGCAGTCTCGATGGTGCCGGAAAGGACGAAACCGAAGGCCAGGATCAGCGTGAGGCGGTCGTGCGTGCCGCTGAAACGGATCAGGGCGTTGGCCGCATACGTAAAGCACAGCAGGCTGCCCACGATCTGCAAGTAGGAATAAAACAAGGGCTCAGAACTGAAGGGCAGTTGCCGCAACCAGGCGGCCGACGCCAGCAGCGCGACCGCGCCCAGAACTCCGAGAAACCAGCGTAGATTCCAGCACCACGCTCGAATTTGATTCAGCACACTCACCGCTCCCCCAGTTGAGCAGTTCCATGAGCGCAAGTTCTGACTGCGCAGCTGAAGGGAGCAAGTTCAGAGCCCATCTACATAAGATTTTGGTGGACGCGCACGCTGCTGATTCTGAACGACTTATAGAGGCCGGATGCGGAGGGGCGGATCAACAGGAAAATTGGGTTTCCGGGAATTGGATAGGAATGTTACCGGAACTCCCGACGGCTTCCCAAACTGGCACACAGTAGTTGTTAATTTGACACTAGCCGCCGAGGCACACGGATGCTCAGATCAAAAATTTATAATCTGTTCTGCGGAGCTACGGTTTGGGCTGCGGTGGTGGGAGATCGCGTGCCTGCTGCTTGTCCTGAAAGCCGGCGGTGCGGTGCGAGCCGTCGCAAAACGGCTTACTTGCGGAATGCCCGCAACGGCAGAGCGCGATTGAGGTGCGGCCGCCGAGTCCGAACGGCTTTCCGTCCATGTCGACGAGTTCGATCTCGCCCTCGACGCGCAACGGTCCATCATTGCGAACGGTGATTTTGGTTCCCGCCATTTGCGCTCCTAAGCGATTCCTGAAGAAACGTGAAAATGAAGCTACGAATATCGGCGCCACCGGTCAGGCCGCCATTCGCGCTTCCGAACCCCCGCGATTTGAATCTGAAATTTCAAATCTCAAATTTGAAATTTCAGATTCAAAAACAGCTGAACCAAAAGCGATTCGCGTGCCGCGCCTCTTCTCAATACTTGGGCATTCTCGGATCGACTTCGTCCGCCCACGCCAGCACGCCGCCCTTCAGGTTCCACAGCTTTTTAAAGCCGGCGGTCTGTAGAAAATGGATGGCGTCGGCTGAGCGCTTGCCGCTGCGGCAATGCACCACCATCTCGACCGAACTGTCCAGCTCGTTCACGCGCCGCGGAAGTTCGCCCAGCGGGATCAACTTTCCGTTCAGATTGCAAATTTGATATTCGTGCGGCTCGCGCACATCCAGGATGAACAATTTATCGCCACGATCCTGCCGCGCCTTGAGCTCCGTTGCCGTAATTTCGGGAATACCGTCCGTCATTGCAGGGGCCTCCTCGCCTCGAATTCCGCAGAATTCCTCATAATCGATCAATTTGGTAATGCTGCGGTGAGTGCCGCACATCGGGCACTCAGGATTCTTCTTCAATTTCAATTCGCGAAAGCGCATGGCCAGCGCGTCGAACAGCAGGAGGCGCCCCACCAGCGGCTCTCCCGCGCCCAGAATCAGCTTGATCGTTTCCATCGCCTGGATCGAGCCGACAATTCCGGGCAGCACGCCAAGCACTCCGCCCTCGGCGCAGGACGGCACGAGCCCCGGCGGCGGCGGTTCCGGATACAGGCAGCGGTAGCACGGTCCGTCCGGATACCCGAACACCGTCGCCTGCCCCTCAAACCGGAAAATCGAGCCATAGACATTCGGCTTGCCGAGCAGAATGCAGGCGTCGTTCACCAGAAAGCGGGTGGGGAAATTGTCGGTGCCGTCCACGATGATGTCGTAGTCGCGAAACAGTTCGAGGGCGTTGTCGCTGGTGAGCCGCGTTTCGTAGGACACGATTTCAATCGACGGGTTCAGCGCGGAAAGCCGCGCCTTGGCGGCCTCGGATTTCGGCTTGCCCACGTCCGCTGTCGTGAACGTCACCTGGCGTTGCAGGTTCGAGTTGTCGACCACGTCGAAATCCACGAGGCCGAGGTGGCCCACGCCGGCCGCTGCCAGATATAGACCGAGTGGCGCACCCAAGCCACCCGTGCCGATCGTCAGCACGCGGGCGCGCTTGAGTTTGAGTTGCCCCTCCATACCTACTTCGGGCATGATCAGGTGGCGGCTGTAGCGCTGCACCTCTTCTTTGGAAAGCTTTACTTCCTGCTGCGAAAGCGTATCAGTCGGAATTGCCACGGACGTTCTCCTCGAATTTCTTCCCGCTAGTTTCCAATCTTGACAGTAGGACAGGCTTCAGCCTGTCTGGTTTAGATTTGCGTCCTGCGAGCATCAAAACCAGACAGGCTGAAGCCTGTCCTACTTAAACATGACCGCCGGCGATCGACGGCACGATGCTGATCGTATCCCCATCCTTGGTCGGCGTGTTTTCCTTGTGGAGGAAGCGAATGTCTTCGTCGTTCAGGTACACGTTCACGAAGCTGCGGATTTTGCCGTCCTCGGTGTACAAATGCTTTTTCAGCTCGGAAAACGTGCCGGTCAGGTTGCCGAGCGCTTCGCCCACGGTGGCCGCGCTACACTCGATGCTGGATTGCTTTCCGGTAAACTGGCGCAGCGGCGTCGGAATCAATACCTTCACGGCCATACGTTCAATTCTCCTTTATCGAGTCATCCCATCGGATGCGCGAAGCGCCCTGCAGGGTTCAAGCGCTGCGCGGCCTTTGCCGGCTCAACCCTGCTTCTCCGGACTGGCAATCCGTTCCTGCGCAACCACTTCCGGCTGAAACTGGGAGCGGTCGTCCTCCAATTGCCAGGAGGTCAAATCCTTGGGGACGCCGCCATCCACGCTGACAATCACATAGCTATACCACGGCCAGGCATGCTCGCGGTCAAACTCACTGGGCCGCGCCGGATGGTCCGGGTGGGAATGATACCACCCCAGCAGATCGAGTCCACTCTCGGCAGCGGCCTTCTCGGCTGCGCGAAAATCTTCCGGGGTGATGGAAAAACGGTTGCGCGGAGAATCGTCGCGCCGGTTGATCAGGGGAAAAAGCGCGCGCACTTCGCGCCCTGCGGCGTCTTGATCCGTTCCCAGCATCGCGCCGCAGCACTCGTTGGGATAATCCTTGGCGCCGTGATCGCGGATTTCCTGGTCGAATTTTTTTGACAGCAGGAGCATGGATTTTGTGTCCAGTAACACAGCCACTGCTGGCTGTGTGGTTTTGTAAGTCTACGTTGTACTAGCGAGTCGTACTTCGATTGCAAACCCCGCACAGCGAGGAGTCGCTGTGCTGCTCACACCTCATCCCAAAACCGCTCGCTCAAATACTTGGTTCCGGAGTCCGGGAAAATCGTCACCATCACGGCGCGCTCATCCGGACCGAGCGACGCGGCGACCTGGAAGCAGCCCTCCAGCGCCGCGGCGGCACTGGGGCTCAGCAGCAATCCCTCTTCGCGCGCGGCCCGCTTCACCAGGCGGTAAGCCTGTTCCGTGCCCACTTCCAGATTGGCGTCGGCCAGCGTGGCATCGTAAATTCCCGGCACGATGGCCGTGGCCATGTGCTTCCATCCCTCCAGCCCATGAAACGAAGAGTCCGGTTGCAGGCTGATGCAACGGATCGCCGGATTCAGCTCCTTAAGGCGGCGCGTCGTGCCGACGAAGGTGCCGCTGGTGCCCAGCCCGGCGACGAAGTGCGTGATTTGTCCCGCGGTTTGCTCCCATATTTCGTTGGCCGTGGTTTTGTAATGGGCGCGCCAGTTGCCGGGGTTGCCGTACTGGTCAGGATAAAAATATTTGCCGGGCTCTGACGCGATAATTTCACGCGCGCGCAGAATCGCGCCATCCGATCCTTCATCTCCGGGAGTGATCACCAGTTCGGCGCCGAACGCCTTAAGAATTTTCTTTCGCTCTTCGCTGGCGCTGTCCGGCAGGCAGAGCTTCACGCGATAGCCGAGCGCCGCTGCGATCATGGCGTAAGCGATTCCGGTATTCCCGCTGGTCGCGTCCAGAATGGTCTGGCCGGGCTTCAATTGTCCGGAGCGTTCCGCCTCGCGAATCATCTCCAGCGCGGGACGATCCTTCACCGAGCCGCCGGGGTTGAACCATTCGGCCTTGCCAAAAAACTCTACATTCGGATAGTTCGGTCCGAGCCGTTCGAGCCGCAGCAATGGGGTATTTCCAATGCAATCGACAACGCTGCGGCCAATGGTTCGCGTGCCGGCCGACGCTTCCACCAGAAAAGGCTTTTTTGCCGTGGTCATCTGTTGCAGAAGTTCCCGTCCCGCGCAGCCACTTCGCGGAGATTTTTCCAATCGTGAACCGTTCGTCCCGCCAGCAGCAGATGCGGGAATGACGCCGTTCTATCCAGCTAATTTATCACAAACATCGTCGATTCTTTGCGGCGGGGAGGCGCTCAGGAGGTCCGACCTTCAGGTCGGACGAAGAGAACTGATTGAGTGAGGGCTTTAGCCCCTGAAGGCTTCAGGGGCTAAAGCCCTCATGTACACGGGCCGGAACGTCGGGACTGAAAGCCCCGACCTCCTAACGGCCGGATCCAGCGTGCCGTTTTGCAGGAACGAATTGCAGATCAGCACGTCACGTTACTTACTGAGGATTTGGAGTCGTGGCAGTGCACGTGTTCCGGCGTGGTCCGTGTCCAGCTTTTCCGGATTGAACACGTGAACTGACACATCGGGACTTTGGCCTTTACACGTTTCGACCGCGCCCGTATTCTTGAAATCTATGTGGAATGTGAAAGATAAGTTTCCGGCCGCGCTGATGGACGAACTCTCCGGCGCGGGCTTCGTGGTGAGCAGCACGGGCGGCGTGATGCGCGTCGAGAAGTACGGGGCCGGCGCCGAATTTCGCCGCACCTCGGACGATCACTACACCATGACCATTCTGCCCACGGTGCTGCTGAACGGCCAGTTCGTGCGGCTGTGGGATGCCGGCTATCAGAAATTCCTGCTGACGGACGACGGCCGAAAATTTCCGGCGCATGCCGAACAACTGGTGAACATGCGCAAGTTCAACGAAGAGTTGCGAACCGCCCTTGGCGTCCCCACCTACTACAACGAGGCGCTCGGATCCACTTCGCTGGTTTCCGTCTACGACCGCGTCAAGGGCCGCACCGGCGACATTCCCGACAAAACCGTCGGCGTCAAGCCGACCGGCGGGCATTAGAACACCTCCGAAAAAGCTTCCTGTTGCCAGAAAACTCCTGGAGTGCAACCCTGCAAGCGTGGGTGCGCTTCCGAGGGAGGTTGCGATGGCCATGGAGAGCGATGCAAAGGAATTGAAACCCGGTCTGGTGGAATTCCTCGCCAAGCTCGCCGGCTACCTGCCCGATGTATTGGATTTTATCGGCGCGCCGCGACAGGTGGCGCAAGCCGCCCGCCATACCGTCCGCATGGTTCCAGCGATTCGCAATGCAGCCACCGGCGCCGCGAATAACGGGATCGAAAGCGCCATGAACAATCGTTTCGCGTCGATCCTGGCGGTGCAGGAACAACTGGACGGCCGCTGCAGCGTTCTGGAACAGGAAAATACGCGGATGAAACTCGAGATGGCCGGGGCCGCCAGCCAGATACAACTCCTGCAAGCGGAAACGCTGGCGCTGCGGAAGGAAACGGAAACACTGCAAAAACGGAATCTGTATCTGAGCGTGGGTGTGCTGGTCGTTTTCCTGCTGGCGATTTCAGAATTTGCAATGCGCTTCGTTAAATAAATCGAGTATCCAGTAGCACAGGCTTCAGCCTGTGGAATTTTGCCGGATTCTCCCAGAACTCGCGCGCAAGCCAAGACGCAATGGAATTCCACAGGCTGAAAGCCTGTGCCACTCAAGCGTCGCGCAACTGCCGGCGGAACTGCGCCAAATCGACGCGGTGCTTCGCGGCTTTCCGCGCGCCGATAAAAATGACCGGGACATCGTAGTCGTAGCGTGCGCGGAGTTCGGGATCCTCATCGATGTTGATTTCGGTAAGTCGCGCGCGGAATTCCCGGAGAAGAGGGGCGATTTCTTTTTTGGCTTCATCGCAAAGATGGCAGCCCGGACGCGAATAGATAGTAACGTCGCGCGGTCCGGCCAGCTGCAGACGGCCGTCTTCGGTGCGCGTATAGGAGCCGGGCACTTCAGTCTCGCGCAACCATCCTCGCTCGATGAGTTGCGAAACTACGGCTTGCGCCCCGGGAGCGGCGTCCAGCTCCGGGAGTGAACGGGCGCGCGAGCCGGGAGCGTCGAACGCAGCGAGAATTTTCTGTTCCAGCGATGGCATATCCGAAACTATTTGTATCTCAATTCCATCCGCTGTGAAAGCGTCGAGCACGGTTTCGGCGGACTCCCCGGGGAAACACGAGGAAACTCAGGGATGCCTGCGCCTTGTCTTGCGCGGGCCTGCGTGGTAAATCCGAAAGCCGAGGATTGTGAGGACAAAATCGCATGGCTGACGTAATTGCGTTGATCGACGATCTTTTTTTCCTGGCCAAGGTCCGAGAAACGTCCAAGCAGGTGGGCGTCTCCCTGGAGACCGCCGGGACCGGGGAACAACTCGCGCAAGCTGCGGCCGCGAATCCCGCGGCGCTCGTCGTAGTGGACCTGAACGCGAAGCAAGGGGCCATCGACGCCGTCGAGCAGCTCTGCGCGACCGGCAATGGAGGCAACCCCAGACGCGTGATTGCCTTTCTATCTCATGTGCAGACCGATCTGGCCAATCGCGCGATATCCGCCGGGTGCCGCGAAGTGATGCCGCGCTCCAAGTTCACCCAGAACCTCGCCGAAATTCTGCGCGGAGCAAAGGCGTGAAACACTCCGGTAAGAACGGCGTTCGCGGACTCACTACGCTGGCGTGGCTCGCCATTCTCGTGGCCTTCGCGGCACCCGCCGTGTTTTCTCAGCAAGCCCCCGCGGCCACGACCCCGGACGCGGCGCTCACCGACGCGCTGTCCGCAGCCTGCCGCCAGGACGCCGCCGCGTTTGCAAATTTTCTGACCGCCGAAAATTCCGCCGCCTTCCGGGCTCTGCCGCCATCCCAACGCACCGCGATGATGAAACGCTTTGTGCTGCTCGAAGAGCCGGGCCGCGTGCTGCTTTCCTCCGGCGCCAATGGCCAGAAGATCGTGCGCTGCGAAAGCCCCAGTTACACCTCGGAAATGCACATCGGCGAAACGCGGCTGCGCGAAAATCTCGCCTTCATCCCGATGGAAATTCCGGCGGCCGGAGACAATTCCCGCGCCATCAAATTCGGATTGGTGCGCGAAGGCGGCGGCTGGAAACTTCTTTCGGTGGGGCTGATGCTGCTGGACGTTCCATCCATGTCCAAGGAATGGGAGAAAGCCAATCTGCAAGCGGCTGAAGATACCGCCATGGCGGATTTGCGGGCTGTTGCCGTGGCGCTGGCGACCTATCATCGAGCATACGGGAAACTGCCCGATATCCTCGCGATGCTTGGTCCAGCGCCCGCCGATGGAGTTTCACCCGACGCCGCCGGCCTGCTGGATGCCGATCTCGCGGCCGGCAGCAAGGACGGCTACACGATCCGCTATACGATCATCCCCGCAACGGAAGGCGCGCCCGACGACGATCCGAACAAGCTGGAAACCTACTCGCTGACTTCGTGGCCCAGGGAATACGGCAAGTCCGGACGGCGATCGTTTTTTCTGGATTCTTCCGGCGCGTTGCGCGGGGCCGACAAGCAGGGCGGCATGGCCAGCTCCGCCGACCCGCGCATCGGAACTCCGTAAGCCTCTTCGCTTTTCTGGCACACCGATCGCAGGATCCGGTTGCCAGCGAATCCCCTTCCGATTGAAAATAAGCCTACCCTTCCGATGCCGCGCGCGATTTCCCGCGCCATCCTTTCCGTATTCTAGTTTCCGCGCAGAGTTTCGCTCTGCGGGCTTGAAAATCAAATGTCCGAGCGCAACAACAGGCCTATCGTGTCTCCTGCTTCTTCCCCGGAGGCATCGCAAAAAAACGATGCCCGCAACCGCCGCGCAGGAACGCGCTATCCCTTCACTGCGTCCGCCGAAGTGTTTGAGCCGCGCTCCAATCTAAAGGTCACCGGGCGCTGCGCCGATCTGAGCGCCGGCGGCTGCTATGTGGACACTCCTTCGCCGCTCAGCGTGGGCGCCAAGGTAAGGATCCGAATCGCGCACGAAAATCGCGTATTCGAGGCGGCAGGCGTGGTGGCCTACGCCCACGTCCGGATGGGGATGGGGCTTTCCTTCACCGACTTGAAGCGAGAGCATCAAGCCGTCCTGAGGGTGTGGATTAGCGGGCTAAGCGGCGAGCCGCTCGCCGAGCAAGTTGCCGCAATTCCCGAGACCACGAAAACCCTTCCGACCAGCCCGCCGGAGGAATTGCCAGCAAGGGCAGCGGATCCAAACGTGCGGCTGGTTCTGTACAAAGTGATCATGCTGATGGTTCGGAATCAAATGATCACCGAAAATGAAAGTACAGAACTGCTGCGGCTATTACTGCGCTGAATCCAGTAGGACAGGCTTAAGCCTGTCTGGTTTAGATTCATGCATGGCGCTGGACAAAACCGGACAGGCTGAAGCCTGTCCTACGTCGCCATAACAACGAAAAAATGCGATTCGATCGCGGGGTGTGGCGTCGATCGCAGGTTTGGCGCTAACATGCCGGGTTCAGCCATGTTCACGCCCCGTCCCCGTCCGTGTTCGTGGATCGAGTGTCCGCGGATCATTCTTCTTACGGCTGTCTGGTTCGTTGTGTTAGCCGGTTCGATGGCAGCATTCGCGGCCGCTCCGCCCGACGCGGCACTCCCGCAATCCGGCTCCGTGCAATCCTCCTCGACGGAGTCGCCCACCCCGGTCTTTGAAATGCACAGCGGATTTTGGGTGAATCTGCATCATTTCCTCTATCTTCAGGCGCGGCTGCTGAAAACTCGTGAGCCTTCCACGGAAAGCGGCCGCGGCGCCGCGCTGCCGGATGAGCTGCCCGTGTCGCTCGTCGATTTTCCGGAGGCGGACATTCATGCCTGGCAGGGCGCGGTGGCGTTCTATTCCAGGGACCTGGCCAATCGCGACCTGCTGCTGAACGGCGACATGGAAATCATTAACAACCAACTGTCGATGATGGAGACCTGCCCCGACCTGGAGGGCAAGACGACTCCGCTCTGTAAATCCGGCCTGCGTCCCGATCTGGTGGCCGCTCTCGAAGCGGCGGCGCCTGTTTATCGCGCCCACTGGTGGCCGCAGCAGGATCGCGCCAACCGCGATTGGATCTCGCAAATCGTTCCCCTGGTCCAGAAGATGGGGGTCGAACTCGCCGGACAACTTGCCGACGTGTACGAACGGCCCTGGCCGTCCAAGAGCCTGCGCGTGGATGTGGTGTGGTATGCGGGCCCGTTCGGAGCGTACACTTCACTCGATCCGATTCACGTCACGATTTCCAGCCACGATCCGCGCAATCGTGGGGTGTATGGATTTGAAGTGTTGTTTCACGAGTCTTCGCACGCGCTCGCCGGCGCCGTGAACAAAGCCATCGCGCGAGAATTCCGCGACCGCGACAAGCCGATCCCTCGGGACTTCTGGCACGCGCTGCTCTTCTACACCACCGGCGAAATCGTCCGCCGCGATGTCGAGTACGGTTCAATGACGCTGACGGAAGAACAAAGAACGGGGCCATCGGCTTATCTCCCGTACGCCGCGCGATTCGGGTTGTATTCCGGTTCGTGGGAACATTTTCGCGCGCTGCTCGATTTGTACTGGCTGCCATATCTGGACGGCAGGCTTTCCTTTGACACCGCCATCGCCCGAATGGCGGCGGATATGTAGCTCCGGTCGCAGATGCAGATCGTGTCCTAAGTGGATCGTGTCCTAAGTGGATCGCGTCCGTAATTTGAAAATCGCTCCCGTAATTCTCACCTTCAGGAGGTCGGGGCTTCAGCCCCGACGTTTAGGATCTGGTTTACGAGGGCTTTAGCCCCTGAGACTTCAGGGCCTAAAGGCCGCGCTAGAGTCCTTCTGTTCGTCCGACCTGAAGGTCGGACCTCCTGAACACGAACTGAATACGAACTGAACACGAACTCAAAACACAAACAATCGGATAGATCGTTTGAAATTGGATCGAAGGGGCCCCGCAATTGTCCGTCAACCCCGTCTGTGCTACCCTTCTCCGCTCAGAAATGCGGCTTCCCTGAAAGCGGAATCCGCCCCAGACGTTCCTCTCTGCGACGCGGGTATGGCGCCGATTTTCCTGTGACTCCAGCGGCCTGGCACGTGAACGGGCGGGAGTGACTCTGCGGTTGCCAGCCAACATCGGACCAAGCGGCGACAGGGACCTAGAGGGAGATCGCAGAACGCGATGCCGACGAAACCAGCACCGGGCAAGACCACGGAGATTAAACTGGCGCATTCGCCGGACTCCGACGACGCCTTCATGTTCTATGGCCTGGCCACGCAAAAAGTGCGAACGCCGGGATTGAAATTCACCCACGTGCTGGCCGACATCGAAACGCTGAATCAGGCTGCCCGCCAGGAAATCTACGATGTGACCGCGCTCAGCTTTGGCGCCTATCCATTTCTGCGCGACAAATACGTGCTGCTCGATTGCGGCGCCAGTTTCGGCGAAGGCTACGGGCCGATCGTCGTCTCCCAGCACCCGCTGAAGCGCGAGGACCTGCGCAAGTGCCGCATCGCCGTGCCGGGCCTGCAAACCTCCGCCTACCTTACGCTTCGGCTTTACGAGCCGAACGTCGAGCCCGTGGTCATGGCCTTTGACCATATTCTGGACGCGGTGAAAAATTCCGTGGTCGATGCGGGCCTCTTGATCCATGAAGGGCAGCTGTATTTCCCGCAGATGGGGATGCACAAGGTGGTGGACCTCGGCCAGTGGTGGATCGAGCAGACCGGGCTGCCGCTGCCGCTCGGCGGCAATGGCGTGCGGCGCGCGCTCGGCCGAACGGTCGGATTGCAGATCGGCAAGGCCATCCATGAAAGCGTGTCCTACGCTCTGGAACATCGCGAGGCCGCCGTCAATTACGCCATGCAATTCGCGCGCGACATGGAAACGGAAATGGCCGATAAGTTTATCGGCATGTACGTGAACAACTGGACGCTCGGCTACGGCGAACGCGGCCGCCAGGCGGTGCACGAATTCCTGACGCGCGGCGTGAACGCCGGATTGATTCCCGGCCCTCCCGCAGCCGAATTTTTGATCGAAGAGTAGCGACGCGGTCAACGCTGCGTTGGGGCTATGTTGGGGCAATGTTGACGCGATGTTGCGGATCACATAGAGTCAAATCCATTCTGAAACGCAAGGCCCGCCCATCGTGAAGATGCAACGCGTTCTCTCCACCTATCTTTTTGTTAACAAGAAACTGACCGCTGGGTTTTTGGGCGAAGCGGCGGGCGCGGGAGTTTCCGCGATCGAACTGTTTTGCTCGCGCGGGCATTTCGATTACCGCTCCGCGGAAAGCGCTCAGGAACTGGCGTCCTGGCTTTCGGGAAACAATCTATCGCTGCATTCCATTCACTCGCCGACCACGCGCGATTTTCACTTGAGCCGCGAAAGCGGCGCGCCGCTCTCCATTTGCGATCCGGAGCGATTGCGCCGGCAGGACGCGGTCGACGAAATCAAGCGCGCTCTGGACCTGGTGGAGCATGTCCCCTTCCGCTACTGCGTGCAGCATGTCGCGCGGCATCGCGATCTTCCCGACGATCGAAAATGGGACGCGGCGTTCAGTTCGCTCGAGCATTTGTCGCTCTTCGCGCGGCACCGCGGCGTGACCATTGCGATTGAAAATACTCCCGGCGAAATGGCTACACCCATCAATTTGAAAAATTTTCTGGAGCAGACGCGGCTCTCCAGCGTGAAGTTGTGCTTTGACGCCGGCCATGCCCATCTCGAGGGCGGCGGCGTTGCCGAGCAGCTGGCTGCCGTGCGCGATCTCCTTGGCACCACGCATCTGCATGACAATCGCGGCGAGCGCGATGATCATCTGCTGCCCTACGAGGGAACCATCGACTGGAGCGCGACGCTGGCGGCGCTGCCGGCGGACGCGCCGATGGTCCTGGAGTTGAAAGAGCCCGCAGTGGCCGCGGGTTCCAGCGATGTGCAAGCGTTCGCGGAAACGTTGAAGGGCGTGAAAAGCACCTTCGACAAACTCGAGGAAGCGCGCGCGTAGCGTCTTAAGTGGCACAGGCTTCAGCCTGTGGGGGTTAGTCCCTGCAAGAACAAAACCCCACAGGCTGAAGCCTGTGCCACAGGGAACCCAAAGCTCATGCCGATTGTCGCCATTCAGAATGTGGGGAAGCACGACGGGCAGGAAGTTACCCTGCGCGGCTGGCTGTATAACTTGCGCGAGGCCGGAAAGCTGCTCTTCCCGATTTTCCGCGACGGCACGGGGACCATTCAGGGCGTCGTCTCGCTGAAGGACCAGCCCGCCGCCTTCGAAGCCCTGCGCGGCCTGACCCAGGAATCCAGCGTGATCGTCACCGGCCGCATTCATGCCGATAAGCGCGCTCCTGGCGGATTCGAAATCCAGATCACCGCGATTGAAGTCGTGCAGCGCGTTCCGGACGACACGCCGTATCCGATCCAACTAAAAGAGCACGGCGTGGATTTCCTGCTGGATCATCGCCACCTGTGGATTCGCACGCCGCGGCAGGCGTCCATCCTGCGCATTCGCGCCGAAGCCGTCCGCGCCGCGCACGAGTACATGGCTTCGCAGGACTACATCCTGACCGAAGCGCCCATTTTCACGCCGGCCTCCTGCGAAGGCACCACGACGCTATTCGAGGTGCAGTACATTGACGACGAGAAGGCCTACCTCACGCAGTCCGGCCAGCTGTACGTCGAAGCCACCGCCATGGCGCTGGGCAAGGTCTACACGTTCGGGCCAACTTTTCGCGCGGAAAAATCCAAAACGCGCCGCCACCTCACCGAATTCTGGATGCTGGAGCCGGAAGCGGCCTATGCGCATCTGGAAGACATGATGGCGCTGGGCGAAGGCCTGGTCAGCCACATCGTGCAGTCCGTCTTGAAAAATCGCCTCCGGGATTTGGAAGCCCTCGGCCGGGACGTGTCCAAACTAGCGAATGTAACCACTCCTTTTCCGCGCATCACCTACGACGAAGCGATCCAGATTCTGCAGCAGCGCGGCAATCCGGCCAAGTGGGGGGACGACTTCGGAGGCGACGAAGAAACGATTCTCTCCAGCGCTTACGACCGCCCGGTAATGGTCCATCGCTACCCCACCGCGATGAAGGCGTTTTACATGGAGCCCGATGCACAGCGGCCTGAACTCGCGCTCGGCTTCGACATGCTGGCGCCCGAAGGCTACGGCGAGATCATCGGCGGCGGCGAGCGCGTGGCCAGCTATGACCTGCTCCTGAAGCGCCTCCGCGAACATAAGCTGCCGGAAGAGGCTTTTGGCTGGTACCTCGACCTGCGGCGCTACGGAAGCGTCCCGCACGCCGGCTTCGGCCTGGGCCTGGAACGCACCGTGGCCTGGATTTGCGGAACTGAGCACATCCGCGAGGTGATTCCCTTTCCCCGCATGATCTACCGCGTGTACCCTTAGGCTCTGCGCTTTCCCGCCCAACGTGGGGCGAGCCGGACGAGCCGCAACTATGGCGCAAAAAATTCGCATTATCGGAGTGCCGATGGACCTCGGCCAGAGCCGCCGCGGAGTGGACATGGGTCCCTCGGCGCTGCGCGTGGCCGGGCTGCAAACCCGCCTGAAGTCGCTGGGGCACACGGTCGAAGATATAGGCAACCTCAGCGTGAGGCAGCCCGAAGAACAGCCCTACGGCGAAAAGCGGGCGAAGTATTTGACGGAAATTGCCGAGTCCTGCCGGGGCTTGGCGGAAATTACCGAGCGTAGCCTGAACGACGGCTATTTTCCGCTGGTGCTGGGCGGGGATCACTCGATCGCGGTGGGCTCGTGCTCAGGAGTGTCCAATCATTTTCGGGCGCAGTCCAAGCGCGTTGGCTACCTGTGGCTGGACGCGCACGGGGACATGAATACGCCGGAGAGTTCGCCCTCCGGAAATATTCACGGCATGCCGCTGGCGGCGATCATCGGGTACGGCGCGCCGGAACTGGTCGAGATGCTGGGTTACAAACCGAAAGTCGAGCCGCGCAATGTGTGCCTGGTGGGCGCGCGCGATCTGGATCCCAAGGAGCGTCGACTGATCAAGGAGTCCGGCGTGCACGTCTTCACCATGCGCGACGTTGACGAGCGCGGTATGCGCGACGTGATGAGCGAAGCGTTGCGCTTTGTGACCGACGATACCGACGGCGTAGCCGTCAGCCTGGATCTGGATTTTGTCGATCCGGACGACGCGCCCGGAGTGGGCACTCCGGTGCGCGGCGGCGTGACCTATCGCGAGGCGCATCTGGCAATGGAAATGATCGCGGACAGCGAAGCGATGGTGTCGCTCGAAGTGGTGGAGATTAATCCGGTGATCGATACCCACAATCAGACGGCGCTATTGGGCGTCGAAATGGTGCTCTCCGGATTGGGCAAGAAGATCTTGTAGGGATTTTAGTGGCACAGACTTCAGTCTGTGGATTTCCACTTGATCTTGGCCAGCGCGACAATCGTGGCTACCGCGAGACGCTCCGACGCGCCGAATAGAAATCCACAGACTGAAGTCTGTGCCACTGGAGATTGCACTTCACTTATGACCACAGACAAAAAGCGGTTGCGCATCGGGATTCTGTTCGGCGGGCGTTCAGGCGAGCATGAGGTCTCCCTGATCTCGGCGGCGTCCGTAATTTCCGCGCTCGATCCCCAAAAATATGAAGTGGTGCCCATTGGAATCGCCAAGGACGGCCGGTGGCTCGCCGGAACCGCGGCGCACCAGATGCTGCCTGCCGGCGCGGGGAGCGCAGCGAGCAAACCGGAACTGGGCGAAGTTCTGCGCACCGGGGAAAGCGTGATGCTTTCCGCCGATCCAAACGTGGCGGCGCTGGTTCCCGCGAACAGTTCGCGCACGGAGGCGTTGCGTGTGGACGTCGTGTTCCCCGTCCTCCATGGCACGTTCGGCGAAGACGGCGCCGTCCAAGGCCTGCTCGATCTCGCCGGACTTCCTTACGTCGGCTCCGGCGTGCTGGGCTCCGCCGTGGGCATGGACAAGGATGTGCAAAAGCGGTTGTTCCTGCAGGCTAAGCTGCCGGTGGGAGATTTTATGGCGGTGCACCGCGCGGACTGGGAAAAATCGCGCGCCAAAGTGCTGCGCGAGATCCGCAAAAAATTCCGCTTCCCCGTTTTCGTCAAGCCCGCGACGCTCGGCAGTTCCGTCGGCATGACCAAGGCGCACGATGCCAAGGAACTGGCCACAGCGATGGATTTCGCCGGCGAGTTCGCGCAAAAAATCGTGGTGGAGCGCGCCATCCGCGGACGCGAGATCGAGCTTTCGGTGCTGGGCAACGAAGATCCGAAAGCGTCCATTCCCGGCGAAATCGTCCCACATCGCGAATTCTACGATTACGCAGCCAAATACCTGGAAGAAGGCACGCGCCTGCTGATTCCCGCGAAGCTCAGCAAGGCGCAGGTCAAAAAATTCCAGGAACTGGCCGTGCGCGCTTTCCGTGCGCTGGAATGCCTGGGCATGGCTCGCGTCGATTTTTTCCTGGAGCATCGCACCGGGCGGATGCTGCTGAACGAAATCAACACCATTCCCGGCTTTACCTCGATCAGTATGTACCCGAAACTTTGGGAAGCCTCCGGCTTGCCGTATCGCGCGTTGCTTGACCGCCTGATCGAACTGGCCCTGGCGCAGCACCGCGAACGGCTGCGCACGAAATACACGATCGAACTGCCCTCCGCTGGAGATTAAGTAGGACAGGCTTCAGCCTGTCTGGTTTTGGTTAGCGTCACGCGTAAATCTAAACCAGACAGGCTGAAGCCTGTCCTACGCTTTCCGCAGCACATTCCGGGCCGCTGGTCTATAATGTCGCGTCCGAAACGCTCTGCACGGGAACCTGCGATGCTCTCGATTCGCGCCGCTACTATCGACGACGCCGCTCTGCTGACCGCGATGATCCGCGAACTCGCGGAGTTT
>DATGJQ010000033.1:0-18407 GCA_035295105.1 Candidatus Acidiferrales bacterium
CCGGGATTTTTATGTCCAGCACCATAATGGTGATGATGATAGCGACCACGCCATCCGTGAACGCTTCAAGCCGTTGCTTGCTCAAGCACGACCTCCATGTGGCGCACGCTTTAGCTTGCGGAAGTTCATTTCATCACAACCAATCACTCACCGGCCGGAGCCGGCGCCACCGTCGACGCTGATCACCAGGAGGAAACAATCGGGCCGTCCCTTCGCCGCGTCCGGAGTCTCGAAGCAGGCCTGATCGAAGTAATTCTGCTTTTCGACTCGCTGGAACAACAGAATCGTCTGCTTCCCATTGGCGGCGCGCCGTGAAGTAGCGGTTCGATATTGGGATGTAATAGACGCCGGACCGCCCTGCAACGCTTCCTTCAAGACGCGTCCTCGAAGTTTGCCGTTTCCGGCGAGATCGAACCCGAGAATTTGGGCCAGCGTGGGCGCAATGTCCGCGTTGCTTATGGGCGCAGGATCTTGATACTGCTTCTTGAAATCCGGTCCGATCGCCGCCATGAAATTGAAAGTATTGGCGCGGCCAAAACTGCCATGCATGCCCTGGCCGTGCTGCAGCGGGTAGTCGGTGATCTGCACGCCGGTCATCGCCGGCTGGCTGGGATCGGTGAAGAAGGTCTTGAACGTGACGGCAATCGTGGGCGTCGGGGTGAGCGAAGAGCCGATCAGTCCGATGCTGCTCGAGGGCAAAGCCCCCGGCACGTTTTTGTAGGCATCGTCGACGAACAGTCCATCCACGTAATCCTGCCGGGCGAGAAAAGCGGCAATCTTGCGCACCAAATCAGGGTCGCGTTTTGGCAGGTAGATCAGGTCGGAGCCGCCGTTCGCAGCGATCACGACGCTGGCGTCCGTTTCGTTGGCGATCAAGCCCGTTCCGCCGATCAACCCGTTGCCGCTGACGGGATGCTGGCGCACTTTCGTCGATTGCTGGCCGGTAGATGGATCCACTCGCGCAAATATTTTCTTCCCGTCCGGAGCGTCGATCTGGCTGTCCGGATCGTACAGAGGTAATCCCAATTCGTGCGCCAGGTCGATGGCCACGAATCCCACGGGTAGAAACCCGGTGTTCACTTCTTGCCGGCCTTGCGCATCCCTGTACGTGAAGGTCGACGCGTAGCTTGCCGTTGCATGTCCCGCGGCGTCGATGTCGCGCTTGCTGATCGTGGCGAAACCGTGATCGGCGGTTAAGAAAATATCGGTGTTCGCGGCCAGTTGCGGGTCGCTGTTCACGTAATCGAGGATCTGTTTCAGGTTATTGTCCGCGTTCCGCAACGCCGCTTTGGACGTTGGGCCGTTAATGCCCGGAACCAGTTGGTTCAAGCTGTCGCCCTGAAAATGCTGCGTGCCATCCGGATCGCGTGACCAGTATAAGAGCGCGAACGGTTTTCCGCTCTTCGCGAACATCGGCAGGATTACTTTGCTGGTGGCATCCGCGAAATACGCTTGCTGCTTGTAATTCGGTTCCCGGGTTCCGGGCGTGGTGTTGTTTCCCGTGGGCTGGTCGCGAGAGGGAGCGGCAGTGGGTAACCCGGCAGCGATCAGCGCCGCGGAAACCTCTGGCGCCAAAGGCATGCCGTCGGCCGTGCCGGTGCCGTCGTCGATCAGAATCGTCTGCGGGATCGCGAATCCGCGGTTGACGGGATTCAACTGGCTTACGTCCTGGATCGCCGCCGGTCCCATCTTTCCAACGGCTGCCGTGTTGTAGCCGCTTCTGCGGGCGGCGGCCAGCAAGGTTTCTTCATTCAAATAATTTCCGTTGAACTGCGCGTCCAGATCGCCCAGCACTCGATCGTTTTCCACATAAGGCGCGTAGCTGCCCGGAGGCCGGCCAAAGTTGCCGTCGATAAACACAGGATGACCGATGTAGATCTGATTGCTGTAGTCGCCGGTATCGCCCAGGTAGTGGCCAGTGGCAATGGCCGAGGCGTTGGCGGTGGTGAAGGTCGGAAACAGGGAATGGCTATTCGTGAAGTTCACGCCATGCTCTCGAATCCAGAACATCGTTGGCGAATCGACGGCGTTGACCGATCCAGCCCGCAAACCGTCAAAAACGAAGATCAGAACGTTGCGTGGACTCGCGCCGGGGGGCTTGGACTGTCCTACGGCGACGCCGTAGCCAGCCGCGTAGACGAAAAATCCAACGACCAGTCCCAGTAAGGTTCTCTTCATCCCTTGCCCCGCACTGCGGTTGCCGTCGGCAGAGCCCAGCGATGGATTCTTCGTCTGGGCTCGTTAAAAAGCTGCGCCATTTTGCGGTGGTTCAGAACGGTGCGCAAGGATTGTTTCAATTCTACTTGCGAGCGTTATGGCACGGGGCCGTGACGATGAGCGCCCGAAACGGCTTTCGCGGGAGATAATTACTGTTATTTCAATCGTTTAGGGGTGGTTGTGAAAGCGGTGGAGCCACCTGCGCAAGCATCACGATCGATCCGAAGCTGCGCTGCTTAGACTCCGCTACCCTATCTCCTGTATATACGTGGATTTGCAGAACTGGTAAGTTACCTGCGGTACCCTTGGAGACCCGCCATTCCGGTGCGCCTGCTGATCGCGGATGATCATGAAATCGTCCGGATGGGTGTGCGCATCTTGCTCTCTGACAGCGAGCAATGGGATGTTTGCGGGGAAGCCCGCGACGGCGCGGAAGCGATCGAAAAGGTGATGCAACTGGAGCCGGATGTTGTGGTTCTGGACTTATCCATGCCGGTGATGGGCGGATTCGATACCGCCAGGCGAATCCGGCACCTCTCTCCGTCAACCCGAATCGTGTTCTTCAGCATCCACGAAACGCCCACTACCGCAAGGCTGGTCGGCGCGGACGCATTCGTGTCAAAGGCCTCCGCCGCCAAGGACTTGGCTCAAACGATTCGGCGCGTGGTGGATAGCACGGGCTCTCCACGCCCGGTGGCGACACCGCTTCCGGATTGATGCGCTCCTGACCGCCCACCAGTTCTGAAATCTCCATCAGCGGAATCGCGTGACGATTTCACGTTGCAACAGAACGTTTGTACGCTTCTTCGCCGATCGATTTCCTGCAAGTTTGGAATATATACCACGGCCATATCGTTACCCGACTAGTATCGCGAACCCCGGACGTGTATCGGGGCAACTGGGCTATAATCCTTCGCCAGAATTTCTGGATAGAGCGATCGCGGATAAATCTCCCGCTTTCCGGATGTCATGGGGAAGGAGCATTTCGAAATGGCGAACGCGAATTGGGTCCGAAATCTTGAAATGCTGGCTCTGGGCGCCCTCCTCGGCGGCCTGCTCGTTTCTTCCTGGAGCCGCCATGAAGTTCTTGCGCAGCAGGCCGCGCCGCAAGCTTCTTCCGCGACGCTGGCGGCGGATGTGGCGCATCTCAAGGATTTGATCCCGCCGCATTCGCATCCCATGGTGGAGGTGGGGATGTTCGCCGCCAACTTGTGGTTCGCGGGCCAAAAGCGAAACTGGCCGCTGGCCGGATACTATCTGAATGAGGCTCGCAATCGCATCCGCTGGGAAGTGCAATTGAATCCCGGCCCGAAAGGCGCCGACGGCAACCCGGTGGACATGCAGGCCATCTTTGACGGCATCGACAACGGCACGTTGCCCCGCGTGCGCAAAGCAATCGAAGCAAAAGATGGAAAAGAGTTTGAAGCGGCGTATCGAAGCATGCTCGAGGATTGCTATTCCTGCCACAAAGCGGCGCTGCGGCCCTACCTGCGGCCTATGGTTCCAGTCTCCGGAGCGCAGCCCATCATTAACCTGGATCCCGCAGCGACCTGGCCGCAATAAGTGCCACAGGCTTCCGTCTGTATATTTTATTCCTGCATCCGTCAACTCACCAGCCTGAACAAGCTGCGGGAAAATATATTTTTGTCATTCTGAGCGAAGCGAAGAACCTCTCCTTGTTCTGTGCACGTACATAAATCGAAGAGAGATTCTTCGCTTCGCTCAGAATGACAACGTCGTCGGTTTATTTTTAGCTTCTGAAGCGTGCGCTACGTGTGCCTTGCGCGCCGCTGCGGCCCGGTGTACGTTAGGCCGCAATGAAGCCGACATTTCGTAGTGGCCAACCCAAAGATGATTGCGCGCTAAATTCCTTATTGGTAACGAGGAGGAAATTCCTAGCCAGCCTGGGCGCGCTCGGCGCCGCCGCTGCACTTTCGGAGTCTACCGCCGGAGGGCAAGCGCCGTTGCCGTCAAAGGCGTATCGCATCGACGTCCACCACCACTTTTCCGCGCCCGGATTCATCGCTGCCATCAGCGCCCGAAAAACCAACCAGCGCCCGCTCGAGCAATGGACGCCCGCCAAATCGATCGAGGACATGGACAAGAGCGGTGTGGCCACCTCGATGATTTCCACCAGCGAGCCGAGTGTCTGGTTTGGCGATAACCAGGCCGCGCGCAAACTCGCGCGGGAGTGCAACGACTACGGCGCGCGGCTCATGGCCGACCATCCCGGCCGCTTTGGAATGTTTTCCACGCTGCCTCTGCCGGACGTCGACGGTTCTCTCCGCGAGATTGAATACAGCCAGGACCAGCTGAAGGCCGACGGCGTCTGCCTGATGACCAGTTACCAGGGAAAATATCCCGGCGACCCCGTCTTTGAGCCGGTGATGAGCGAACTCAACCGGCGCAAAGCCGTCGTTTTTCTTCACCCCGTAAAAGCGGAATGCTGCAAGGACCTGCAGCCGGAACTCGCGCCGGGCTTGATCGAACTCGGGACGGAAACGACAAGGGCCATCGGCAGCGTCTTGTTCGATGGCACCGCCGCGCGCTATCCCGAAATCCGCTTCATCTTTTCGCACGGCGGCGGAACGATGCCGTATCTGATGACCCGTTTCACGTCGCTCGCCGCGCGTCCGGACATTGCCAAGCGCCTGCCCAACGGACTGCTCTACGAAGTGCAAAAGCTGTATTACGACACCGCGAACTTCTTTTCACCCTATCCGTGGCCGGCGATGCTCAAGCTGGTTCCCGTGCCGCATATTCTCTTCGGAACCGATTTCCCGTTTTCCAGCGCGAGCGAAGTTGCCAAAGGCCTCAGCGAGGCGGCAATCGCCGCCGGCGATCTTCGCGCGATCGAACGGGAAAACGCCTTGGCCCTGTTTCCGCGTGTGCGAAATGTGTTAGCGGTTCAGTAGGACAGGCTTCAGCCTGTCTGGTTTTGTTTCGCGGCGGGCGCAAATCTAAACCAGACAGGCTGAAGCCTGTCCTACTTGTGCCGTCAAGTCTTTCCAACCGCGCCGCGCAGGTGTATATTTCGCGTTACGAAATCAAACTGGTTTAGTCGATTTCTGAGAATTCTGGTCAGGCAGGGGGTAATCCGTGAAAATTCGGTGGTTGTCCTGGTGCGCGCCGCTAATCTATGCAGCGTTTCTTCTGGTCTCGATGGTTCATGGTTCGGCCGTACTCGCGCAAGGGCAGGATCGCGCTCCGGTCTACTATCCTGCGGACATTCAATACGGCGCGCAGATTTTTGCGACCCAATGCACGGCCTGCCACGGCACGTCCGGCGATTTAATTCCGGGCGTCAATTTTCGCGCCGGCACGTTCAAACGAGTGGTAACCGACAACGACCTACGCGCCACCATCACCAACGGTGTCCCCGGCACCGGGATGCTGCCGTTCACGTTCGGCGCTTCGGAACTCACCGGAATCGTTTCCTACCTGCGCAACATGAACAGTTTTGACGCGAAAGGCTCGATGATCGGCAACGTCGCGCGAGGGCAAGCTCTCTTTCAGGGAGCAGGGAATTGCGCCAGTTGCCACGCGGTCAATGGGAAGGGTCCACGCGTGGCGCCGGATCTGGGCGATGTTGGCACGCTACGCACCGCCGACCTGCTACACCGCAAGCTAATCGATCCTGCGGAAAACGTTTTGCCGGCCAACCGCAGCGTGCGCGCGGTGACCAAGGATGGCAAGACGATCACCGGCCGCCGCATGAACGAAGATACCTACAGCGTACAGATGATTGACGAGCAGGAGCATCTCGTATCGCTCGACAAAGCCAACCTGCGCGAATTCACGGTTCTAACGACCACTTCCATGCCGTCGTACAAAGACAAATTGAGCGCCCAGGAACTTGCCGACGTCGAAGCCTATCTTCTTTCCCTGAAAGGTGTGAAATGAGCCACTCACGGCGCATGTCCTTGCTTTTTCTTGTTGTGTTGTGCGCGCCCTGGGCGCTTCGCGCCCAGGTCACGCCGCAGCGGTTGCTCCACGCTACCGATGAGCCGCAGAACTGGCTGACCTATTCGGGCAGCTACCAAAGCCAGCGCCACACCCTCCTCAAGCAGGTGGATCCTTCGAACGTAAAAAATCTGGAACTGAAATGGGTGTTCCAGGCGCAATCGCTGCAGAAGTTCGAAACCACGCCGCTGGTGGTCGACGGCATCATGTACATCACGCAATCGCCAAATGACATTATTGCCGTGGACGCCAAGTCCGGCCGCGCCTTCTGGGTCTACCACTATCCGGTTTCGCCCGCCGCGCGGCCTTGCTGCGGCATTGTCAATCGGGGGCTGGCGATTCTCGGGGACACGCTCTACATGGATACCGTCGACGCGCACCTCGTCGCTGTCGATGCCAAGGATGGCCATGCACTCTGGAATGTGAAGATCGCGGAAGCGGCGGCCGGCTATGCGATGACCATGGCGCCGCTGGTGGTGAAAGATAAAGTCATCGTCGGCGTTGCCGGCGGTGAGTACGGCGTGCGCGGATTCATCTCCGCATTCGATGCCCAGACCGGCAAGCAGGCTTGGCACACCGATACGATTCCCGATCCCGATCAGCCGGGTCATGAGAGCTGGCGCGGCGGCGATTGGGAACACGGCGGCGGCGCCGTCTGGATGACAGGTTCCTACGATCCCGAACTCAACCTGACCTACTGGGGCACCGGCAATCCCGGGCCGGATTGGAATCCCGATCAGCGCCCCGGCGACAATCTCTATTCCGATTCCGTTCTGGCGCTCGATCCGGACACCGGCAAGATGAAATGGTATTTCCAATTTACGCCGCACGATCCGTATGACTACGATTCGGTGCAAGTCCCCGTGCTGGCCAATGCCAATTGGAACGGCAGCCCGCGCAAATTGATGATGTGGGCAAATCGCAACGGGTTCTTCTACGTTTTGGATCGCAGCACGGGAAAATTTCTGAACGGCAAGCCTTTCGTCAAAGTGAATTGGGCCAGCGGGCTTGATGCCAACGGACGGCCGATCCCCACGCCACAGCCGGCCGGTTCGCCCACTTATCCCGGAATTCAAGGCGGAACGAATTGGTATTCGCCTTCCTACAGCCCGAACACCGGACTGTTTTATATTTCCACCTGGGAAGACTACGGAACGATTTTCAGCGGCGTGCAGGCTGAATACAAGGAAGGCACGCGCTTCACCGGCGGCGCCAACACCAGTCCCGTGCCCGGAGCGGAAAATCCGACCGGCCAGCGCAACGGGCCGGTGAACACTTACACGGAAGCGATGGCGCATGGCGGCGTAGTTGCCATCGATCCCGCGACCGGCGAGAAGAAATGGCACTTTGAAATGCATGACGTCAATACCGGCGGAATTCTAACCACGGCGACCGATCTGCTTTTCGTAGGCGGCCGGGAAGGATATTTTCAGGCGCTCGACGCGCGCAGCGGGAAGCTGTTGTGGAAGGAAAATTTAGGGGGTGAAATTATTGCCGGGCCGATCAGCTTCCAGGTGGACGGCAAGCAATACATCACCATCGCCTCCGGAAATAACCTGTTCGCGTTCGCGCTGCGGGAATAAGGTTTGAGTGGCCAGGCTTCAGCCTGTGGATTTCCATCAGAACTTGGCTGGCGCGTTCATCTTGGGTGGATCTTGCAGAAAGCCACAGACTGAAGTCTGTGCCGCTAAACCGGAACGGCCTTCTTCTTGCGTGATTTCGGGATGGAAGGTTCTGCCGCCGGCGAATCCTGCATCGGCAGATTGTAGCGGCGAATGCCGTCGTAGGAATGCAGCGCCGCCGCCACCGCGCCCGCGGTGGGAACCAACCCAATTTCGCCGGCACCCTTCGCTCCGTAGCCTCCTACTTCGTCCGGCACTTCAATCAGGATCACGTCAATCGGCGGCGTATTCTTGGCGCTGAGGATGCCGCAATCGCGCAGCAGCAGGGAATCGGGAACGCCGTTGGTGGAAGTGAAATTTTCGGTCAGGGCGTAGCCGAGGCCCATGTGCACGCCGCCTTCGATCTGACCGGCGCAGGCTTTCGGGTTGATGGCGTGGCCGACGTCGTGAGCGGCGATGACGCGCTCGAGGCGGCCGTCTTCGTCCAGAATTACCAACTGCGCGGCATAGCTGAACGTCATGTGCGTCGTCGGATTCTTCAGCGCCTCGGGAGTGCCGGGGCGCGTGGTGAAGTCGCAAACGTACTCGCCGCGGTATTCGCGGCCCACCAATTCTTCCAGCGGATGTTCCTTCAGATCCGCGACCAGCTTCTGCGAGGCGCGTTGCGCGGCGGCGCAGCTGAGCGTGGTGGCGCGCGATGCCCAGGCCTCACCCGCCTTGGAGCCGACCTCGCGATCCCACCGAACGTTGATAATGTCGGGCGACAGCCCCGTTTCTTCGCAGACTGCTTGGCGAACGGTGGTGAACACGCCCTGGCCCATCTCCGTGTAGCCATTCAGAACGTCCAGGCGCGGGCCGTCCACAACGCGAATAATCAGGTAGCCGCCTTCCACTGCGCCGTTGCCAATTCCGGTGCTCTTGATGCCGCAGCCCAGGCCTTTGTACTTCGCGCTCTTGTAAATGTCTTTGATGGATTCCAGGGCGACGCGCATTCCGCGCACGCTCTCGCGCATGATCTGTCCCGTAGCGAATGCATCGCCCGGATTCAGGATGTTGCGCATGCGAATGTCCCAGCCGTCGACGCCCACTTTTTCGGCCAGAAGATCCATCACGCCTTCCATTGCGAATTGCGCCTGGTTACTGCCGAATCCGCGCATGGCGCCGCTGGTCGGATTGTTGGTGAACACCGCCTGCGATTTCACGTCGACGTTCGGCACGCGATAGACTCCGCAGGAGTGGCAGGCCGCGCGCAGCAGGCACTTGCCGCCGGTGCCAGCGTAGCCGCCGGTGTCGCCAACGATGCGCGCGCGCACCGCGAGCAAGTGGCCTTCCGCGTCGGCGCCGACTTTGTAGCTCAGCGTCATCGGATGGCGCTTCACATGGTGCTGCGTCGATTGCTTGCGCGTGAGCACCGTTTTCACCGGCCGCTGCAACAGGTATGCGGCAAGAGCGGTTTGCCCCTGAATCGTCAATTCTTCTTTCGCGCCGAACGCGCCGCCGCTGGCCGCCAGCTCGACGTTCACCTTTTCCATCGGAAGCTTCAGGATGTCGGCAACCATCTGGTGGTCGTAGGTGGAACCCTGGCTCTGCGAATAAAACTTAATTCCGTCGCCTTCCGGCAACGCCAGGCACGCTTCCGGTTCGAGGAATGCGGGTTCGATGGGCTGCGTGGTCCAGGTGTGCTCGATGATATGCGCGGACTTGGCGAAGGCTTCCTCGACGTCCCCGCGAGAGAACGCCGTGGTGTCCAGAATATTGTCATGCACCCAGAGATTGCCTTCGGGATGAACTTTCGGCGCGCCCGGCTTCATGGCCTCAAACGGATCGGTGACCGGCTCGAGCACCGTGTAGTCCACTTTTACTTTGTCAGCCGCCTGTCGCGCGTGGAACGCGGTGTCCGCGACGACCATAGCTAGAAAATCTCCGACGCAACAAGTGGTCTCGCCCACGGCGACAAATAAAGGCAAATCGGAATAGTTCAGCCCGGTGCCGCGCTTTCCAAAAACATCCGCGGCGGTAAAAATTCTGACCACTCCCGGCATGGCCTGCGCTTCGGAAAGATCGATCGCATTGACTTTCGCACGGGGATGCGGGCACAGAACCATTCCGCCGTGGAGCATTCCGGGAACGCTCATGTCGTCGACGAAAGGCCGCTCGCCCAGCGCCTGCTCGAAGCCGCGATAGCGCGATGGGGAATCTCCGATGCCGAATCCGTGGCCATTTCTTTTGCCGGCGCCATTCCCATTGCCATTCCCGTTTTTGCGGGTTGCGAATTCCGGGGTGCGCGCCAATCCGAAATCTTCGCCAAAGTAGGAATGGCGGCGCGGCTCGCTGCCCGAAAGTTTTTTCCCGTTTTTCCAAGCGTCGCCGGCGGTTTGAATGGCGTCAAGGATCCGCGCGTAGCCCGTGCAGCGGCAGAGATGCCCGGCGAGTCCTTGCTTCACCGCTTCGCGATCGTCCGTGCAGCCCTGGCGAATGAGGGACGAAGCGCGCACCACAATTCCCGGGATGCAAAAGCCGCACTGCACTCCACCTTCGTGCACGAAGGCTTCGCCCAGCACCTCGCGCATGTCCTCCGGAATCCCCTCGAGGGTCACTACGTCGCGCCCCTCCATGGTTTCGGGTTTGCGCAGGCAGGAAAGCGCCGGCCGCCCGTCGACCAGAATCACGCAGCAGCCGCAGGTGCCTTCGGGGGCGCAGCCATTTTTGGCGGAAATGATGCCCAATTCTTCGCGCAAGACTTCGAGGAAGTGCATCCCCGGTTCGTAGGAGCAGGTGGTGCGTTTCCCATTCAATGTAAAGCTGATATTGGGCATAGGTCCCGAGGAGACTCCACGCAATTACTGAAGCCTACTGCCTGAATTATACATGGCTTCCGCTTCGGAAGGAACCGCCGGATTAGCCGGCACGGAAAGCAACAGCCAGCGCTGTGAGGCCGCAATCCGCCGCATGCTGCTGGGATTGCAGGACTTCGGCGGGGCGATTGGGCTGTTGTATACTCCTGTCGAATGAAACCGCAATCTTAATTTTGTGGTAATCGCTGCGAGTCGGCTGGGAATAGGGGAGGGGTTATGACGCTGAGGTCATGGGGTAGTTTGCTGAGCGCGGTCTTGATTGGCTTGTTCGGTAGTGCCGTCGCGGCGCGGGCGCAGAGCCGCCCCTCGGGAGCGCCTCCTCCCTCAATCCATACGTATTCGACGGAAGATGTCGCCAGCACCGGCTTCTTTTACGTCGGCGGAAAATACGTTGGCGCGCCAGGGAAGGAAGTGATGGACGGCGCCGAGTACGTGGAAGTCATGGTGCCGAAAAAAATCCGCCACTCATATCCCATCGTCATGTTTCACGGCGCCGGGCAGACCGCCACCGACTGGCTGCAAACTCCGGACGGGCGTCCCGGCTGGACCTACTATTTCCTCCGGCAGGGGTACACGTGCTACATGGTGGATTATCCCGCGCGCGGGCGCTCCGCCTACAATCCCAATCCCGATGGTGACGGAGCGTTGACCATACGCACTGGTCCGAATCTGGAGCAGGTTTTCACGGACATCGGCGCCCAAGGGAATTGGCCGCAGGCGAAAAAATTCACGCAATGGCCTGGTAAGGGCCCGAACAAAGGCAAGATGGGTGATCCCATCTTCGACGATTTTGCCAAGACCCAGGTGCAATTCCTGCAGGGCGGAAAACAGGCGCAGTTGAATCTTGATGCGCACGTCGCTCTGTTGGACAAAATCGGATCGCCAGTCATCATCCTGACGCACTCGCAGGGCGGGGAATTCGGCTGGCAAGTGGCGGATGCGCGTCCGAAGCTGGTGAAAGCGATCATCACCGCGGAGCCCGGCGGGCCGCCGATCAAGAACGTGGACATCGCCAAGATCGCCTACGGAGCGGCGAGCAGTTACGCCTGGGGCGTGACGTCGTTGCCGCTGCACTACGATCCGCCGGTCAGCGATCCGGCCGATTTGCATCCCGTCCTGGAAGACAAGGCCGACGACCCGGACACCGTGCCGTGCTACGTCCAGAAAGAACCGGCGCACAAGCTGGTCAACATGAAAGATATTCCCGTACTGGACGTGTCGACACAGGCCAGTTATCACCGGATCTTCGACTCCTGCATTCCCAAGTGGCTGAACCAGGCAGGTGTGAAAACCCAATATGTGAAGCTGGAAGACGTGGGGATCACCGGAAACGAACACGAGCTGATGCTGGACAAGAACAGCGATGAGATAGCGAAATTCTTTGTGCAGTGGCTCGATAAGAACGTGCACTGAGATTCTTGGGGAGTGGTGGCGTCGCTCGCGACCCAAAAATGTTTTGATGTCATTCTGAGCGGAGCGAAGAATCTCTCTTCGATTTATCGATGAAGAGAGAAACCCGGAGAGATTCTTCGCTTCGCTCAGAATGACAGCGGTCTGACTTTTTTGCGGCACAAACGTGCCGGTTTACTGCTCCCTTCCGGCCTTCTTCAGTTCATTGAACGTGACATTGTCCTCGCAAATCATTTCGGTCAGCTTCCAGCCGGGTTCGAGCTGGTAGATGCGCTCGCCCTCCCAGGTCTTGGTGTACGTTTTCGGATCGTCGATGGTGATGTGCACCACCAGGGTGTCAAACTTCGGCCGCGAGATATGCTCGATCACATGCAGTTGAGCGGAATGCGGCAGGCCGGCGCGATCGAGCCAGGTCTTTTCATTGAAGCCCACCGAATCGATCACCAGCGTATCGCCTTCCCACCAGCCGACGGAATCTCCCATCCACGTGGGATCCAGATCCTGGGCGTGTTCGTGTGGACCGCTGGTGTAAATCTGCCGTACGAAGTGATTGAATTCAAAAAGCTGAACGACGCGGCCGGGCACCTGCAGGATTTCCATCGGAAAGGGATGCACGTAAATGCGTGGCACGCCGGTTGGGAAGCATCCCACTTCGTTGCCCGTCGTTGGATTGACAAGGTCGGTGGAATCCACGACGGCGCGCTCACCCCAGGATGGCTTGGTCTGCTCGTATTGTGCGCGGCCCCACGGAGTCATCTCGGGAATCACTCCGGTGAAAGCGTAGCCGGCCCACTTGCGGGCGCTCGCCGGCATGTGTCCTTCCCAGACACCGGAGAAATCCGGCACACCGTCCGCGGTTCGCGGCAACGGCTTGGCGGCTACGGGCTTGTCCGTCACTCCGGTTTTCGGCGACGTCTGCGCGCACATACCAATGGAGAAGACCAGAGCGCCTAGCAGCGCCGCCGTTTTGCCGGCCCGATGTCGGTTCATGTCTGGAACCCTCCTAAGATCTACCGCGAAATGCCGGACCAGCTATTGCCCTGGTTCCGGCGGCGGGCCGAGAGGAATCTCCTGTCCGTTGGCCCACGAAATCTTCCGGAGATTCAAAACTTTCAGCCCGTTCTTTGATGGCAAGCCGGTGACCGTGATCTGGTCGCCGGGTTTCAGCTTCTTTCCGTTCCAGCCGAAATGCACCAGGTGATTCGGCGCAGTCATTTCCACGGACCATTCGGTCACGACGCCCTGGTCGTCCTTGGCTTCCAGCGTGATCAACGGGTGCGGCTGGATGAACTGAAATTCCTTTACGGTTCCCGTGAGCATGAGCGGATGGCCTGCGTCATAGGCCGAGCCGCCATGATGCGCAAAGGCCGGACGCTGAGTAACGAACAGGCCAACGAACAGGCACATCGAGGCGAAAACAACAGCGAGCAGAGCATTCTTCATGGAAGAAATCCTCCCGTTGCCGTGGAATATCGCACTGTTCCCCGGACGTGTCAATCCGGTTATCAGTTATATTAATAGAAGAGTTATACGCGAATTGTCGATATCTGTGCTGGCCGTGATATGGCGATCGGTAATGTAGAGTTTCATCAATACAGACGGCTGGGAACCCAAATCGCGCCTTGACACGACAGGCACCCTGCCGTATGGTCGTTACAAAATTGGGTTGATAACGATTGCAATTCTGCATTTCCCGGCAACTTCCAGGCGCATGCCGGGCAACGAAATCCGCGCGATTCAATGGAGGCGAAGTCATGGAATCCTTGCTGAATGTTGGCCGCAGAAACCTAGTGAAGTGGGGACTGGCTGCCGCCGGAATGCCGATGTTGACGAAAGCGTTCACCGCAACCGCGTTCGCCCAGGACGCCAGCGCCGAGGGTGGAAAAAAGGGCGCTATCGGCGGCCGCGCGGAAGAGGAACTCTACACCGGCAAGGGATTGCAGGGAGGCGGGCAGCTGGAAATTCGCTTGACGCAGTCGATTTACACCAGCGACCCGGACGCGCTGGAAGTCGCGCAGCGCATGAAGCCCTTCGATCTGGAGTCCTGGATCGTGGAGTGGACGCGCGTGGCCGAGAAGAACGAAGTCCTGGCGGACAAGTTCGCGGCCGACGGCTATAAGATCACCGCGGGCGAATACTATCTGAAGGCCTCCGGCTTCTACCGCGAAGCCTGCTGGCCGCAGCCGGTAGACGAGCCGCGCATGATGTCCACCTACAAGAAAATGCGCGAGACCTTCGACAAAGCCTGGAAGATGACGCGCCCTCCTTTCGAACGTGTGCAGGTGCCCTACGAAGGAAAAATGCTGGACGGTTATTTCCGCAAGCCCAATAATCCGCAGGGCAAGAAGTTTCCAGTGATCATCCCGTTCCAGGGCGCGGACACCATGGCCGAAGCCACCATCTTGAATGCGGGAGCTTATCTCGCACGCGGAATGGCCTACCTGGCGGTCGATTTCCCCGGACAGGGTGGCGCGATGCGCCTGCATGACCTGCACCTTCCGCCCGACACCGACCGCATCGCCAAAGCCATGATCGATTATCTTGAAACGCGTCCTGATGTGGACGCCACGCGCGTGGGCATGCAGGGAATCAGCATGGGCGGCTACGGCGTGCCGCGCGCCGCGAGCGGCGAGAAGCGCATCAAGGCCGCATTCATGAGCAGCGGCTCCTACGATCTGAAATCCGATCTGTTCGAATACTATCCGCCCATCCAGGAACGAGTGCGCTGGATCATCGGCGCGAAAGACCTGGCAGATGCCCGCAAGCAACTGAACGAATACAACCTCGGCGGCGGGCGAGCGGAGAAGATCGAAGCGCCGATGCTGATCGGCTACAGCAAGGATGACCGCATCATGGACCCGGCCGGCTCCCTGCGCCTGTACGAGGCGGCCAAAAATTCCAAGCGCGACATGGTCGAGGGCACGGGACACGTGCAGGCGGCGAACGCCGGCGGGCCAAGGGCGTCGCGGCCGGTTGTGTTTCCCGACTGGGCGGCAAAAACGCTGGGCGGGGAAGTGTAGGACAGGCTTCAGCCTGTTAGGTTTAGATTCCCGTGGGACGCATGGAATGCAGACAGGCTGAAGCCTGTCCTGCTAGGTCTTGCTCACCACTTCTTCAATACTGGTTCCCAAATCCTTCAGCATCACCATCGCAGCATTCCGCCCCGGCGCGCCTGTTACCGATCCTCCCGGATACGTGCAAGCCCCTGTTTGATACAAGCCCGGAATCGGCATGCGGTATTGCGCCCAGCCCGCCATCGGCCGCATCGCACCCGATTGCGATGGATCGGATGCGCCGCCGTGAATGCTGCCGTGCCAGAAGCTCGGATTTTTGCGCTCGAGGTCCAGCGGGCTCATGACGAAACGGCCCAGGATTTTGTCATCCGTAAGATTTGGCGAGAAGCGACGGAAATAGTTCAGCTGCGCGTCCGAGACTTTATTTTTCAGCTCGTCCCAGTGCTGCGGGCCTTCCTTGAGGTTGTAGGGATGGAATCCAAGAATCTTCAGCGTGTGCATACCGGCAGGCGCGCGCGTCGGGTCAGCCACCGTGCTGCAAAAAATTGAGATGGGCGGCTCGTCGATGCTGGAAATTCCGACGGAATCTTCGTACGCGAAGCGCAGCAGGCGCTCCGGGCTCGCCAGGATCGCCGATTCCACCGGCGAAATCGTGCCGCCCTTGATCGCATATTTCGGCGGCTCCTTCAGCGCGTAGTGCGTGACCACTTCGGAGACTTCGCCTTCCCAAGTGTCCACTCCGTATAGAAAATCCGCAGGAAAGAGATCGCGCGGCGCCATTTCCACCAGGTGCTTGATGTGCAGCGTTGACAGCGCCGCCTTGTCGGCGCGGTACTGGCTGCCGTCCGAACATTCCACGCCCACGCATTTGCCGCTGTCAATGATCAGGCGCGCGGCGGACTTGTTCGTCAGGATCACGCCGTTGTGCGCCTCGATGAATTTCGCAATCGCCTGCGTGAGCATTCCCGATCCGCCCTTGGGAATTTTGCGCGCCGAGGTGCGGATCGCCGAATACGCGGAGCGTCCCGTCATCGGGTATTGCGGGGGCTGCATGCTCCAGGGCGTGCCCATCAGGAAAGCGCGGCAGTGGTCGCTTTCAAAATTCTCGCGGATCACTTCCCACTGAGACATGGCCAGCCGGCGCTGCCAGAATTTTCCCATGGGGCTGGCGGCCAGCCGCTCGTTCAGCGATTTTCCGGTTCCCGGTGGGGCGTACTGATCGCCGCCCAGTAGATCTCTGGCGGCTTCGCTTTCGTGATACATGCGCTGGTAGGCTTCGCCGTCTTTCTTGGAAAATTTCGCGAACTCCGCGGCGGTGCGTTCCAGGTCAGCCCACTGCGTGATGTAAGTGCCGTCGGCAAACGGCATATGCATGATGGGATCGGGCGAAAGATATTCCAGGCCGTAGTCGCGCAGTTTCAGCTCGTCATTACGGATCAGCGGGTTGCCTTGAATGCCGTTGTGGGCCGTCGAACAGGTGTCATGCTTGAATCCCGGCAGCGTTAATTCTTCCGTTTTCACTCCGCCACCGATCACGGAGTGGCTTTCGAGCACCAGGCAGCGGAAACCGGCCTTGGCAAGGTACGCGGTGGTGATCAGGCTGTTGTGTCCCGCGCCGGCGACGACCACGTCGTAGCGGTCGCCCGGAGCGGCTACCTTTCGCGGCTGCGCTCCACCTGCTAACGGGGACAGCGCCAGGGGAGCCAGGGCTGCCGCCTTCACGAAACCTCGCCGTGTGATTTCGCTCATGGAATTCTCCTTTGCGACTCCGGTCCGAACGGACGTTGTGGACGGCCGGGCAACCAGTAGGACAGGCTTCAGCCTGTCTGGTTTAGATCTACGCATGACGCTAAACAAAACCAGACAGGCTGAAGCCTGTCCTACTTAATTCACGGCTCCTGTACCTGCGTCGGCTTCTCCGGCGTCATATTGCGCTGCTCGGCTCCTTGCCATAGCAGTGACACCGACAGCGACTTGCGCGAATCCTCGAACTTGAATTCGTGCACCTGGCCGCCGGCGTCCACTTTCATCAGCTTGTTGGGCATGGGTTTTCCGGCAAAGCGGTCGGCGAACCATTCGGCGATGAATGTTCCGGTGTTCGGTCCGTTGGTCGTTGCCGGCGAACCGCTGACGCTGTGCAGTGCGCCCTCGTAGTACAGCATCTGCTTGGGCGATGTGATCGAGTCCATCAGCTGGAAGCCGTACTCGATCGGAGTGAGCTGATCGTCTTCGCCGCCGACGAGCAGGTAGGGGCACTTCACTTTTTCCGCCACGCCTTTCAGAGTCCATGACTGCAGGAATTTGTCGAGTTCCGCTTCCGATTCCAGCCCGGTGTAGTAGAGGAAGCGCAGTTTGAAGGAAGGTGACTGTGTCTCAAAGCCGGTGCGCAATCCCGGCTCGACCGCCATGGCCTGCAGCGCCGCGCCTTTCAGCCGATCATCGACCGAAGCGACTTGCGTGCCGAGGTACGATCCAAGGCTCGCGCCGCGCAGGGCGATGCGGTCCGGATCGATTTCCTTTTGCGAACGCAGCCAGTCCAACACCACGCGGCCGGCTTGCTGCCAGTTGGTCTGTGTGAGGTAGATTCCGCGGATGGAACATTCATTCTGCCCGGGGCCCTCCAGAGCCAGCGTTGCGAAGCCGCGTTCGCGCAGGCCGTCACCGTAGATCGCGGAACCGCCTTCCTTGTTGCTGTCCAGGCCGGAGATCGACCACACGCATGGCACGCGACCCGTGGCGTTTGGCGGCAAATGCAGATATCCGGGCAGAGTTTTGCCCGAGCCGCCGAAGGGAACCTCGACGCGGCGAATGGGATGATCCGCGAATTGAATATATTTTGCGTAACATTCATTCTTTTTGTCATTGAGCAGCAGCGTGTCCGGCGTGTTCTCAAAGATCGGCCACTGCGCGCCAGCATAGAGATGCGCGGCGAGGAAATACGCTTCGCGCGCGGGAACCGTGCGGCCATCTTTTTCGTATGCGCGGGCCTCGCGTTCGCGGCGGACGGCAGCGCGGGCAAATTCGCGCGAGATGTCATTGAACTTGTGAATGCGCGCGCGCAGTCCTACGGCGTCGCCGGCGCCGCCGGGAATTCCGGCGAGGCCGCCGAGCCGGCCCTGATCCCACTCCGGGCCGATGGTGGCGATCACCGCGTCCAGCAGCCAGCGCTGATCCTGCCAGCGCGCCAGCTTGCGCTCCACGCCGATGGTCATCGACGGCGGAGGCTCCGGAGGAATCGCGGCGCTCGCCGCGGGTTCCAGCAGGGATGAGCCCGCTCCGCCGACCAGCGAAGCGCCGGCCAGCGTGGCCGCGCCGCTGAGAAAGTC
>DATGJQ010000034.1:0-21482 GCA_035295105.1 Candidatus Acidiferrales bacterium
ACGCCGTTGTGTTTGTACAATACTTCGCCGAGCACGGAACGGAAATCTGTGGTCAACGCCAAATCCCGTCCGTCGTTCAGTTGACCTTCGCCCAGGCCCGGCCAACGGCCATACACTTTTCCGCCCTTCACGCCGCCACCCATCACGAACATGCAATTCGCGTGGCCGTGGTCCGTGCCGCGGTTGCCGTTCTCGTGCGCGGTGCGGCCGAATTCGGACATGGTCACGACCACCACGTCCTCCATGCGGTCGCCCAGATCCTGATGCAGCGCCGCCAGGCCCTGCCCCAATTCGCGCAGCAGGTTCGCCATCTGCCCTTGCGCACCGCCTTCATTCACGTGATTGTCCCAGCCGCCGGTATCGACGAAGCCGACTTCCATGCCGATATCCGCCTTCAGGAGTTGCGCCACCTGCTGCAGCGTCTGGCCCACACGGCCCTTGGGATAGTCCGCGCCGTTCTCCGGTTGAAAGCGTGACGGATCGGCTTTGCGCAGCATGTCAATGGCTTCAAAAGTTTCCATGCCCGTGCCGCGCAAAACCTTGTCCACCGTCTGCGCGTAGAGCGCTTCAAATCCGCCCTGCACGGCGGTCGACTGGCTCATCACGCGAAATTGTTTTACATCCGCCAGCGCGATGGCCGGCGCGGCGCCGCGCAGCGTGAGCGGAAGATTCGGCCCCATGGCCACCGCGCGAAACGGCGAAGCATCCCGCTCGCTGATCGAGCTGACCGTGCGATTCAGCCAGCCGTCATCGGTGGATTTCACTCCGGGCGTTCCGGACTCCATGAAATCCTGGGCGTCAAAGTGGGAGCGCGTGGTGTCCGGCGATCCGGCGGCGTGCACGATGGCCAGTTGGCCCTTGTGGAATAGCGGACCGAGCGGCGCGAGACCCGGATGCAGTCCGAAGAATCCGTCCAGATCGACCGCCGTTCCCTCCGCTCCGTTGCGCGGCTGCGGAATCGCGATCGTCGGGCGAATGCGGTAATAATTTTCTTCGCCGAATGGCACGACGATATTCAAACCATCCGCCGCGCCGCGCTGAAACACGACGATCAGCTTTTTCTTGTTTGGCATCGGCGTCGCCGCCACCGCACGCTGCAGGAACGCGGGAATCGTGCTCATGCCAATCATGGCCACGCCGCTATTCTTAAGAAAAATGCGTCGCGAAACGTTCATCGTGGTTCTCCCAGTAGCAACAAACTTCAGTCTGCAGGACAGGTGGCAGTTCACATCTGTAGATTCTTTGTAGGGCACGGCTTCAGCCGTGCCGTTAAGTGCAGCAGGTTAAACCGGCTTTAGCCGCTGGCGATTTCTAGGCCGGCTCCAAACCCCGCAGGCTGCCCTTCATAACCGCTCAGGGTAAAAAGCCTGTGCCACTTACCGCCGCTGAAATTCCGGCGAACCCAGCACCAAGCCCGCAATCATCGCCGCATTCACCTGCTTGACCTTGTCATCCAGCGCGGCCTGCAGGATTTGCGGATCATCCATCTGTTTTTCCAGCGTGTCGCGCGTTTCCTGCGACGCCTGCCCGCCCAGGAACGCCTGAATCGCACGGTCCAGCGTGGCGCGCGGATTCTCGGCCGTATCGCTGCCGAAAAGAGAATCGATCTTCACGTCCGCGCCGCGCAGGCGATTGGACGTAAGCGCCAGCGAAAAATTCATGCGGTTGAGCAGCGCGCCGGTATTCACCCAGGCCTCGGCCTGGTCGGAGTATCCGGTAGGAGGCTCGCACTGGTACAGCGGCTGGCCAATGCGATTTGTCCACTGCACCAGCATCAGCGGGACGGAAGCTTCCGCGCCAACGGCGCGCGTCGCTGAAGCCACCAGCTCAAACGGCGTCTTGACCTTTGCGCGATACGCGTCTTTCGACCAGAATTCCAGCGAATAAATCATGGTGCGAAGAACTTCGCGAATGTCACCGTCGGTTTTCAAAAATGTTTGCGCCATGCGGTCGACCAGCGCCGCCGGCGGCTGGTCGGAAACAAAACGCTGCGCCAGTTCCAGCGAAATATGGTGCGCGGTGTGCGGATCGCGGGCCAGGAGGTCCAGCACTTCCTCGCCGTCCTTCATGCCTCCGGCGCGAATCTGGCGCCCCAGTACGGTCTTCACGCTGGTGTCATGCAATCGCTCTTCAAAGAAAAATTCCGGATCGCGCCGCGGCTGGCGAATGCTCCATCCGGTAAACGCCTTGGCCACGTTAATCACATCGTTCTGCGTATATCCGCCATCGACACCCAGCGTGTGCAACTCCATCAGCTCGCGCCCGTAATTTTCGTTGAGGCCGCGTTCCTGTTTTTGCTTTGCGGCGGCATTGGGATCGTTGGGATTGCCGTTTGCTGCGGGGCCGCCCTGGGGGAATCGCGGGCGGCCAAACGGACCGCCGCCGAATCCCGCGCCGCGCATCTGGCGGCGCTCCTGCATCTGCTGCTGCAATTTTTGCCACGCGACGGGATCGGCGGACAGCCAGTTGTCCAGGAAAAACAGCATGGCCGGGCTCTTGGCCGTTGCGCCAAGCAGATCGCGAAACTTGCCCATGGCGTGCGGGCGAATCGCGTCGCGTTCATACGCGGTAACCAGCCAGCGATCGGCGCCCTTGGCGGCATAAACGTTGAAATGGTTGTACCAGAAATCCACCATCATCTCTTGCAGTTGGCGCTCGCTGTACACCGCGCGAGTCATCTTGGCCATGGAGAGTTCGGCGACAATGCGCTGCGGCGCGCGGATATTTTCGTAGTTGAACATCTGGGTGCCGAACCCGCCCTGCCCTTTGCCCTCGCCTTTGACTTTCGCGGGATTGGCGCCCATCTCCATGTCATCCGCCTCAAAATTGGGCATGCCGTGCGGGTCGGCCATCTGCATGTCGCTCTGCTTTTCGGGCGCCACGTCGTTCTGCCCCTGCATGGCCGCCCGAATTTGCTGTTGCTGCTCTTTGCGGTATTCCTCGACAGTGATGCCCTCGCGCTGCGCGGCCACTTTCGGTTCAGGAAATTCATCCAGGAGTTTTTGCGACGACATTTTCAACGTGGGAAAACGTTCCAGGCGGGCATCGAGCGCGGAATCATCGATCGAATCAGGGCGCAACTGCAAATCGACCCATTTCTGCAGGCCCATTTCTTTCACTCGCTCAAGATCGCCAGGGCGCGGTCCGAATCCGAGGCGATTGAGCGCGTGCAGAATCGCTTCGTCCTGAGTGAGCCCTTCCGCTGGCAGGGCGGTCAGCCTGGCCGAATCCGCCGCGCCTTTGTTGCCATTCTTGTCCTTTGCCGCAAAGAGATAGGGCGCGGCAATCCCGGCAAGCGTGACTGCCGACAGAGCGAAAACCATCATCATGCCGGAGAGCGGTACCGGCCCGATTGCTCGTGATTGGGCTTTTCGGGAAGAAAATCTTTTCATATTCCCATCTCTGCTTGCGGAGTAGCGTTGCCGGAGCTACAAAATTGCAGCCCTAAATCCGCGCCCTCAGTTTAACCCCATGGAAACAGAAAAGTTGCGTCGTGAAATCGAGTCGTGCTTTGGGAGTACGCCCAGAAGAAGTCCCCATCCGACCGGTTGAAGGCTCCTGCCGAAGCGATACGGTTTCAAACACTTACCGCTCAGCTCCAGCCAACCTGCCCGGCCTCCGGCAAGTCCGCGCGTTCGCGCGCCGAACGAAAGGCGTCGACGCTCCAGACATCCTGAGGCTCATCGTGCCGGAGAACAAAGTAGTCGCCGTCGCCGGTGCGCACGCGAAAATAAATCGCCCCCGGCGAGTACCAGCGATCCTCCACTTCCAAAATTTCAAAGGTATGGCCGCGCAAGGTAAACCTGGTGGGACGTTCATCAGCCCGATAACCGGCGTAGCATTCGACGCGCATCTCGCCCATCGCTGCCTCCCGTGACCGAACTTATCGCACCCCCATTCTACTCCGATTGCGTGGCGCATGCTTTAGCTTGCGGCGTTTCATGGCAGCAGGGCGCATTTGGTTTCGGCGTAGCGAGTCTGTATGAGCGCTCAGATTTAACTCGTGTAGCGCCCGCCTTCAGGCGGGCATCTGGTGGCGTACCGCGGATGCCCGCCTGAAGGCGGGCGCTACATGTCCGGCCGCTCCAACAATTCTGCATTGTAGGCGGCGCCGATCAGCAAAATGGTGGCCGTCAATTGCATCCATAGCATCAGGCCGATGGTCACCGCGAGGCCGCCGTACACCAGGCTATAGGGCACGCCGCGCAGATAAAATCCGAGAGCGATGCTCACCACCCACCACAAGACCGTGGCCACCTCCGCGCCCGGCAAATGATTTTTGAATCCGTGATGCCCCGGACGCCCCACGCGATAGATCACCGTGAGCACCAGCAGCGCGATCAACAGCGAAACCACCACGTACAACGCGCTCCACGTCAATCGAATCAGCACCGGCATCGAGGATATGTGCATCATCCGGTTGCGAATCGTCCGTCCGAACACCACCAGGTTGACGATCAGGATCGAAGGAAAAATCGTGGCGCTCAGCAACAGCAGCGCCCGCACGTGCAGGCTCACCACGCTCAGGCGGTCCTTGTCGCCGTACACCATCCGAAAACCTTCCATCAGCAGCTTCATCATCTGCGTTCCGGCGAGCAGCGTCCCGCCCAGGCCCAGCAGCACCAGTTCCCACGACTGCCGCGGATGCCGGCCGACGAAATTGTAGAGAATACTGAGCGTTCCCGGAGGAAGAACAATGCGCAAGCGGTCGATGATTCCCTCCAGCGCCTGGCGGAACCTGTCGGAACCGGCGGCCGCTCCCAACACCACCAGGATCATCGGAGAAAATGCCAGAAACATATTGAAGGCGACGGCTTGCGATAGAGTTACGCAGCTGGGGACGACGCGAAGCAAAGCCCGATAGAAACGCCCCAGAAACACTGAGATCGTGTCGGAGTTCAATGTTCTCCCAAATGAATCGCCGTCAGGATAGCCTACTTTCGTTCGTTTGGGGACAGCCAACGAAAATTTTGGATCCATTGAAACTGCAACACCCGGCTTTCGCCGCTCGCTCCGCGGGTCCGGTGCGCATTCGGTGATTGACACGCAGCCTTCAACCGGTGTATCCGATGAACCGTCAAGTATTTCAGAATTTTGAAGCTGCGACCGGCAGCGTTCCTCCGCGGGTGGCGGCGGAAATTACCATTCATGCGAATCGTTTCAACGCGATTTCCAAGGAGCGTTCCATGGATTTTAGTCATCTGTTCAAGGCCGGATTCGGCCGCCGCGGCTTTCTTTCCGGTTCCAGCCTCTTACTGACCAGCGCGCTGCTGGGCGCGTCCAGCGAGGCCAAAGCCGGCCCCGTGCCGTCTGCCGCGCCCGCTGAACCGGAACCGCAAGAAAAACTGGACAAGGATGCGCTGCTGGCCGATCTCGTCACGGCCAACCACATACTGCAGGATCAGGGAGTGGTGGACGGCTATGGACACGTCAGCGTGCGCAATCCCGCCAATCCGGGCCATTTTTTTATTTCGCGCTGGCTGGCCCCGGACCTGGTCACGGTAAAAGACATTGTTGAACTGGACTACGACTGCGTTCCGGTGAATGGCGACAATCGCCGGCTCTACAGCGAGCGCTGGATTCACGCCGAGATTTACCGCGCCCGGCCGGACGTGAAATCCGTGGTCCACACCCACGCTCCGACGGTGGTCCTGATGGGCACCATTAATGAGCCGCTGCTGCCGATCTACCACATGGGCGGGTTCATCGGCTCGGGATTGCCTTCCTTTGACATTCGCAAGCAATTCGGCAACACCAATATGCTGATCAATGACGCCGCCAAGGGCAAAGCGCTCGCGGTAGCGCTCGGCGACAAGCCCGCGGCCTTTATGCGCGGGCATGGCGGCATCACGGTGGGAACCAGCATCATGCATTCGGTGGGACGCGCCGTGTATCTGAAAGTCAACTCGGAAATGCACCTGCAAGCAGGCAACCGCAAAATCGAGATCCTGAACGCCGAAGAAGCGCATCTGGCGGAGATTGCCAATTCCGATTTCCCGAAGGATTGGGACATGTGGGCGCGGAAGGTGATGAAGAGCTAGATCTCCCTGTGACGCACGCTTTAGCTTGCGGAGTGTGCTCGTTTCGCTTTGGCCAACATCAAACCATCGCAAGCTAAAGCATGCGCCACCGCAGGCTTGTCCGCAGTGCTGCCGCAGAGTACACTCGCAGTTCAATTTCCTGGAGGTGCGGCATGGCTCGAATCGTGCGTTGCGGCCTGATCCAGGCCCATTGCGAGTGGTCCCCCACAAAGTTTGCCCTTCCGAAAATCAAAGAGAACATGATCGCCAAGCACGAAAAGCTGATCGCCGCCGCGGCCAAAAAGAAAGTGCAGATTCTGGGGCTTCAGGAACTTTTCTATGGCCCGTACTTCTGCGCCGAGCAGCAGCAAAAATGGTACGAACTGACCGAGCCGGTGCCGGACGGTCCAACCACCCTGCGCATGCAAAAACTGGCCAAAAAATACGGCATGGTGATGGTCGTGCCGGTTTACGAAGTGGAAATGACCGGCGTGTACTTCAACACCGCGGCCGTCTTCGACGCCGACGGAAAATACCTGGGAAAATATCGGAAGCATCACATTCCCCACTGCCATCCCGGCTTCTGGGAAAAATTTTATTTCACGCCGGGCAATGCCGGATACCCGGTGTTCGACACGCGCTTCGCCAAGGTCGGCGTGTACATTTGCTATGACCGCCACTTCCCCGAAGGCGCCCGGGTGCTCGGCCTGAACGGCGCGGAAATTGTTTTCAATCCTTCCGCTACCGTAGCCGGCCTCTCCGAATATCTGTGGGAACTGGAGCAGCCGGCGCACGCCGCCGCCAACGGCTATTTCGTGGCCGCCTCCAATCGCGTGGGCATCGAAAAACCCTGGCAGATTGGCGAATTTTACGGCAAGAGTTACTTCTGCAATCCGCGCGGCAAGATTACCGCGCAGGCCAGCCGCGACAAGGATGAATTGCTGGTCGCCGACCTGAATCTCGACGAAATCCAGGAAGTGCGCGACACCTGGCAGTTCTATCGCGACCGCCGTCCGGAAACCTACGGCGAGATCACGCGCACGCAAACGGCGCGCGGCTCGCAGGCGGCGAACTAAGAGTCGTGATTCGTGTCCCGTGATCCGTGACCCGTGACTTCTCTATGGCGAGTCGGCATCGCGGATCGGAATGCGCCATCTGCGATTTGCGGTTTCACGGGACACGATTCACGGATCACGATTCACGGCACACTGCATCCACGAGGACGACTCATGACCACCCAGCCGAAGCAGACGACGCGCAGCGAAGAGATTGTCCGCAAGCACAAGGAATTTCTGTGGCCTGCGGTCACCAATTTTTACAAAGAGCCGCTGGTGGCCGACCACGCTTCGATGCAGCACGTCTGGGATATCGAGGGCAACAAGTACCTCGATTTCTTTGGCGGCATCCTCACGGTTTCCGTCGGCCACGCCAATCCTAAAATTACCGGGCCGGTGAAGGCGCAGGTGGACCGCTTTCAGCATCTTTCCACTCTGTACCCCAACGAGGCCATCGTCGCGCTGGCCGAAAAAGTGGCGTCGATCACGCCAGGGGCGCTGAAATCCAGTTATTTTACGAGCTCCGGCACCGAAGCCAATGAATACGCGATTCTTCTCTCGCGCATGGCCACCGGGGCGTTTGACATTGTCGCGCTGCGCCACGCCTATTCCGGCGGGTCTTCGCTGACCAAGAGCGTGACCGCGCAGGCCCCGTGGCGAAAATCGGGAATCATTAGCGTCGGAATCGCTCACGCGATTAATCCCTACTGCTACCGCTGCCCGCTGGGCCTGAAATATCCGGACTGCGAAGTTGCCTGCGCGAAGGACGTGGAAAACCTGATCCAAACCGGCACCAGCGGCCAGATCGCCGCCTTCATCGCTGAGCCGATTCAGGGCGTGGGCGGGTTCATCACTCCTCCGCCCGAGTATTTCAAGATCGTTTTCAAAGCGGTAAAAAAATATGGAGGCCTGTTCATTTCCGACGAAGTGCAGACCGGCTTTGGCCGCACCGGCAAAAACTGGTTTGGCATCGAGCACTGGGAAGTCACTCCGGACATAATGACCTGCGCCAAAGGCATGGCCAACGGCGCGCCCATCGGTGCCACCATCACCACGAAGGAGCTTGCCGCTTCCTTTCAGGGCTTGACGATCTCCACGTTCGGAGGAAATCCGGTCACCTCGGTGGCTGCAAAAGCAACGATTGAATTCATCGAGGAAGAAAAACTTCTACAGAATTGCGAGACGGTGGGCGATTATTTCCGCGGCAAGCTCGAGGAACTTCAAAGGAAGCATCCGCTGATCGGCGATGTGCGCGGCAAGGGCCTGATGCTGGGCATGGAGCTGGTGAAAGACCGCGAAACGAAGGAGCCCGCGCCCGAAGCCACCAACGAACTTCTCGAGCGCACCCGCCAGCACGGCTTGCTGATCGGCAAGGGCGGACTGTACGCCAACGTGATCCGGCTCTCGCCCATGCTGAATATCGGCAAAGCGGATGTAGATGAAGCGGTGCGAATTCTCGACCAATCGTTCTCTGAAATTCGGAATTGAGGGGCGCCTGCCACTTGCCAGCAGCAAGCCTTAAACGGTGTGCGATCCTTGCCGGACTTCTACTCATCCTGGCGGGAAATCTCTGCGCCGCGGACAAAGAAACGGTCGTCTGGAAATCGATCCCCAACGCCATCCTGCAGGTGGATTCCAAAGCGCCGAAAGAATGGAATGTTTTCGGACAGGGAAAAAAAATTGATCCTCTGCTGGTGCAAATCGGCTCCCGCTACCTTGTCGTCTATGTGCACAGCATGGAAGTCTACGAACTCAAGCCCGAACAACTCACGCACAAGGGCGAAGAGCTGGTCTGGCGGGAATCGGACAAGCCCGCGAATCCTGCGCCGACTTCGGACTGGAGCAATAAGGACGTCGGCTCGGCGCAACGCATCCTGCTAAAACTCGCCGCCGAAGGCCGCATGCTCAACATCGAAATTCCCCATACGCCCGACGTGCGGCGAGGAATCTACTGACCGGTGAGCCTCGCGGAACATCCCGGCCAGGAGAGCATCCACTCCGGCGTTCTCGACGCCGAGACTATACGCTCCAGCTCGCTTTACAACGAAGACCTCGCGCCGATCCCCGCCGCGCAGCGCAGTTGGGGCACCTACAATTACGCCGCGCTGTGGATCGCCATGAGCGTCAACATTCCCACCTACCTCCTCGCCAGCGGAATGATCGCGGGCGGCATGAGCTGGAAGCAGGCCATCTTCACCGTGTTTCTGGGGAACCTGCTGGTCCTCGCGCCCATGCTGCTGAACGCGCACGCCGGGGCCAAGTACGGAATCCCGTTCCCGGTATTTGCGCGCGCCTCATTCGGAGTGAAGGGCGCGAATGTCCCGGCGGTGTTGCGCGCGCTGGTGGCCTGCGGCTGGTTCGGAATCAACACCTGGATCGGCGGCGAAGCCATCAATGCGATGGTGCTGGCGCTCTTTCCTTCGTGGAAGGATTTTTCCACCGGCGTGTGGATTTGCTTCGGCGTTTTCTGGCTGCTGCATGTGATCGTCATCGTGATGGGCATCCGCACGATTCAGTTCCTTCAAGGAATTACCGCGCCGTTTCTTCTGGCCATCGGGATCTTGCTTCTCGGATGGGCCATGGTGAAGGCCGGCGGATTCGGGCCGATGCTCTCGGCGCCATCGAAATTTCAATCCTTCGGGGAATTTTTTAAGTTCTTCATTCCCTCGCTGACGGGTGTGGTGGGATTCTGGGCCACGGTCGCGCTGAACATTCCGGACTTCACGCGCTACGCACGGAGCCAGCGCGCGCAGGTGCTCGGGCAGGTTCTGGGTTTGCCGACCACCATGACGCTGTACTCCTTCATCGGCGTCGCCGTGACCTCCGCCACCGTGATTATTTTCGGCCAGACGATTTGGGATCCGGTGCAGGTGCTGGCGCGGCTCGGAAGTCCGATCGCCGTGGTGGTGGCGATGCTTGGGCTTCTGCTGGCGACGCTGAATGTGAACGTGGCCGCGAACCTCGTCTCGCCGTCCAACGATTTCTCCAATCTCTCGCCGCGCCTGATCAGTTTCCGCACCGGCGGCTTGATCGCCTGCGTGGTAGGCGTGGTCGTGTTTCAGCCGTGGAAGCTTCTCGCCAATTTCAGCAATTACATTTTTAATTGGCTGGTCGGCTACTCGGGATTCCTCGGACCGATCGCCGGCGTGATGATCTGCGACTATTTCGTGGTGCGGAAGAAAATCATCCTGGTGGACGATCTGTATCAGCGGCAGGGATTCTACGAATTTTCAGGCGGCATCAACTGGCGAGCAATGGCCGCGCTGGCCGTCGGAGCTGGAGTAGCGTTCGTCGGCCTGATCGTGCCGTCGCTGCGCCTGCTATACGATTACGCCTGGTTCGTCGGATTCGCGGGAAGTTTCGTGGCCTACTGGGCCCTGATGCGATCGACGCGATCGACGCGGCCTCGCGATTGAGTGTAGCGCCCGCCCTTCAGGCGGGCATGTGCTCGATGCCAAAGTGCTCGCCTGAACAGGCTACGGAAAAAACCGAAACGTTGTCATTCTGAGCGAAGCGAAGAATCTCTCCTTGTTTATTTTTTCTTACACTTGAATCGAAGAGAGATTCTTCGCTTCGCTCAGAATGACAAATCAAGACACTCTGTCGCCGACGTTCAGGTTCCCGACGCAGCCGCGCTGCGACCTTTGGACGCGCATCCCGTCTGCGCCTCGCACAATTTGCACCGCCTCGGCTCCCGCACAATCGCTGCATCGCGCGGAAATACCAGCCCCAGCATCCAATCCCCCGCCACCTGCAATTGCTTTTTCAACCCGACCAGCTTATACAAATGCACCGCATTCCAGAAAAGCCATGCGAAGTACCCGCTGACCTGGATCCCCGCCACATTCACGACCGCATAATTCATTCCCAAAGAAACCAGCATGCCTTTCGACGCGTATTCGTACGCTTCGAGCGGCTCCGCACGCCACAAATGCCCGATATTGCGCGCGGCAACGCGAGCCTGCTCGATGGCCACGGGCGCAACGCGCGGCGCCTCCGGGGCATTCACGGCGGCCGCCGAATCGCCCGCGACAAATACCTCGGGATGCCCTTCTAGTTGCAATTGCGCGTTCACCACCGCGCGTCCGATGCGATCGTGCGGCCCGGGCAACGATTCAATCAGCTGGCAGGCGCGCACTCCCGCCGTCCAGATGATAGTGTCCGCCCGCAGCATTTCATTGCCGTTGATCTCCACCGCGTTTTCCAGCACGCGCGTAACCTTGGTCGACGTGCGAACTTCGATGCCGCTCACGTGCAGACGCTTGCGCGCGTGCTCCGCGAGCTTCGGACCGATGCCGCGCAGCACATCCGGCGCTGCCTCCAGCACAATCAACCGAATCTCCGATGCATCGAGCCCGCGATATTTCCTGGCCGCATAGCCAAAAAGAAAATCGCGCATCTCGGTGACCAGTTCGATGCCGGTATAGCCGCCGCCAACTACAACAAACGTCAGCATCGAACGGCGCGCCGCGGCATCCGTGGTGTGGTCGGCGTGCTCACACACATCGATGATCCGCTCGCGCAGTTCGACCGCCTGCTGCAGCGATTTGTAATCCCAACAGTTCTCTTGCGCCCCGGGCGTGTTGAAGAATTCGGTGCGCGCTCCCGGCGTTAGCACCAGCGCGTCATACTCAATAGCTCCGGAATCGAGAATCACGCTGCGCCTGGACACGTCCACGGCACGCACGGCTTCCCTGCGAAACCGGAATTTCCGGCGTCCGCGAATTTCACGGACAGCCTGCGCAATGTGCCGCGGATCGGTATAACTCGAAGCAATCTGCGGAAGAAGAGGAGTGAACAACAAATAGTTCTGGTCGCTGATCAGCAGAATTTCAACGCCCGGATCGCCCCGGAACATGCGGTCCAGGTCCGTAACGGCCTGCAATCCGCCAAATCCAGCCCCGACCACGACAATCCGTTTCATAACGACCCAAATTCAGCATAAACCCGCAGGGCACGTTTCCGTCAAGCGGATTTGGGTGTGGGCTCAGTCCTGATTTTCAAATCGTCCGCGGAAAGATATCTAGTTTTGTCATTCTGAGCGAAGCGAAGAATCTCTCTTCGATTTGACGTGGCAAGCAAGAACCGAGGAGAGATTCTTCGCTTCGCTCAGAATGACAACGTTTTGAGTTTTTCCGCAGCCTGCCAAAGGGAGGGACATTTGCACCGAGCAGATGCCCGCCTGAAGGCGGGCGCTACACGATCCAAATCGATCCAGCAGCGCGGCGTGCTGTCTCCGCTTTACGACGCCGGCGAGCTCTCCGCCAGCCGCTTCACGCGCATCTTCCAACTCTCAAACGGCAGCCCGGTGTCGATCTGCTTCATCGTGATGCACTCGTCCACCGGACAAACCAGCGCGCACAGATTGCAGCCCACACATTCGTCCTCAATGATGCGCGGCACATGTACGCCCATCCCATTGGGATTTTTCTTGCCGTTGCCTGCAACCGCGTACGGCGAGATGCACTGGTGCGCGCCGTCCTCGCAGGCCACGTAACAAAGCTGGCAGCCGATGCACAAATCTTGGCGGATGTCGGCGATGACTTTGTAGTTGAGATCCAGGTCGCCCCAGTCCCTCACGTTCTGCACGGCGCGCCCGCGGAAATCCTCGATGGTGCGAAAACCGTGGTCGTCCATGTACGCAGAGAGGCCATCGATCATGTCCTCCACGATGCGGAACCCGTAATGCATCGCCGCCGTGCACACCTGCGCGATCGACGCGCCCAGCGCAATGTGTTCGGCTGCATCGTTCCAGTAACCGATTCCGCCGATCCCGGCGATTGGAATCTTCACCGTTTTCGCCACGCTGGAAACCAGATGAAGGGCCACCGGCTTCATCGCCGGGCCGCAGTAGCCGCCGTGCGAGGATTTGCCACCGACGTTGGGCATCGGCGCGAACGTTTCGAGATCCACACCGATAATCGAATTCAGCGTGTTGATCAGGCTGACCGCGTCGGCCCCGCCCTTTTCCGCAGCCAGCGCCACGCGCGTGATGTCCGTGACGTTGGGCGTGAGCTTCACGATCACCGGAGTTTTCGCCGCTTCTTTCACCCAGGACGTGATCATTTCCGTGTATTCCGGCACTTGCCCCACGCTCGAGCCCATGCCGCGCTCGCTCATCCCGTGCGGACATCCGAAATTCAGCTCCAGCGCGTCGGCTCCGGCGTCTTCCACGCGCTTCACCATTTCGTGCCAGCTTTCGCGCTTCGATTCCACCATCAACGACGCGATCACCAGATTTTTCGCGTAGCGTTTTTTCACCTCCGCAATTTCGCGAATGTTTACTTCCGTCGGCCGGTCGCTGATCAGCTCGATGTTCGTGAAGCCCATCACCCGGTTGCCGTTGTAATCCACTGAGCCGTAGCGCGAAGACGTGTTGACGATCGGCTCGCCAATCGTTTTCCAGACTGCGCCGCCCCATCCGGCGTCAAACGCGCGCATGATCTGCCCCGCGGTGTTCGTCGGCGGCCCGGAAGCCAGCCAGAATGGGTTGGGCGATTTGATGCCGCAGAAGTTCACGCTTAGATCAGCCATGGAACACCTCCGATGGTGTGACTGGTGACCGGTGACTCGTAAATCGTGATTTGTATCTCGCGCTTAGAGTGCGTCATTGGTTCCTTTCAACCCCTCGCAGGCAGCGATACGAAAACCATCCGACTACCGCGAACATTCCGATCCAGCCGGCGGCGCGGAACGCGGCGGCGATTTGTGTGTCGTGCTGCAGCACTCCCGCGTGCGAGAACAAATAAAACCAGTCATGGATGACGTCCTCGGAATCGCCAACGGTCAGGAGCGGCAGATCCTGGGCGCGCGCGTCAGCCATGTACGTGGCGATCGGCAAAAATTGCTCAAAGAAGAAGAACGCGCAGAACGCCGTGCCCGGCACCTGCCGGCGCAGCGCGAAATTTGCCGCCAGCGCGAACGGAACGAACAATTGCAGAAATGTTCCTCCGGCAACGGAAATCCATTCGCCGAACATGCGAAACAGCAAATGCCCGCCCTCATGGATCGGAACGAAAACCAGATCGAACCACTGGAACAAATGGCCACCCAGAAGCGCGTTTCCCAGCAGCAGCACGTAGAAACCCAGCCACCCGTAAAACGTCGCGCGCGATACCGGCTCCCAATTTTCTTCAAGCGCGTCAAGGAACGGAAACCGTTCGCTAAGTGCCGCCGGAATTTCCATGCAGTGCCGCTCCTGGCAGCTTCAAAAAATTCCACGAGACCCGAGTTCAAGACAAGTGGCACAGGCTTTTTACCCTGAGCGATTATGACGATTATGAAGGGCAGCCTGCGTGGGGGCGCGACTCGTCGGGCCGCCGCCGCGCGTCCCGATTAATTTTTCTCCTTGGCCACCGGCACGAGCCAAGCATCGATCCCCCGCCCCGCCGCCATGCCCTCCGCGACGGCATCCACCACTTCCCGGCCGCCGTTCACGCAATCTCCGCCGGCAAAATATTTCGGATTGCCGGTGCGATGCTGCTCGTCCACGACAATCGTGCCGTTCCGCCGGACCTCGACTCCCGCGACCGCGCGCAAGAAATCGGTGGCCTGTTTTTGCCCCACGGCGCGCACCACCATGTCGACATCGATCGTGAAAGAGCTGTTGGGAATCGTTTCCGGCGCTCGTTTGCCCCGCGCATCCGGCTCTCCGAGGCGTGTGCGGACACATTCCAGACCGGTCACCACGCCGCCCGAACCCAAAATGCGCACCGGCTGCGTTTGCCACAAAAACGCCACGCCATCTTTTTTGGCCAGTTCATATTCGTAGCGAAACGCGGGCATTTCCTCTTCGCTTCGCCGGTAGACCAGATACACGGACTCGGCGCCCAGCCGGCGCGCGGCGGTCACCACGTCGATCGCTGTGTTCCCGGCGCCGATGCAGGCCACTCGCCGCCCAATCGACACCCGCGAGAACGGCTGCGACTTGGTAGGCTCGATAAATTCCAGCGCGCCCATCACTCCCTGCAAGTCCTCGCCGGGAATATTCATGGCCCAGGTTTCGCCCAGCCCCACGCCGATGAAGATCGCGTCAAAATCGCTTTCCAGTTGAGCGAAAGTGATGTCGCGGCCGATCTCCACGTTCTGGCGGAATTCCACGCCGAGGGATTTCACCATTTCCACTTCGCGCAGCGAATCGGCGACGCGCGTCTTGTAGGCTGCGATGCCGTAAGTATTCAGCCCGCCGGCCAGTTCGCGGCGGTCAAAAACCGTCACGTTGTAGCCATTGCGCGCCAGTTGCGCCGCGCAGGCCAGGGACGCCGGACCCGATCCGACGCAGGCCACGCGCCGCCCGTTCGGCTTGCCCGCCTGAAATAACCGGATGTTGCGGTCCAGCACGTGGCTCACGGCAAAGCGCTGCAGCCGGCCAATCTCGATGGCTTGCTCGCCCTTCTCGACCATCACGCAAGCGCCTTCGCACAAAACTTCCGTCGGGCAAACGCGCCCGCAACTTTCACCAAGAATATTCGCCTCCAGAATCACGCGCGCCGCTCCACGCACATTCGTGGTCATAATGCGCTTGATGAAGCCGGGAACATCGATTCGCGTGGGACACGCCTGGACGCACGGAGCGTCAAAACAATACAGGCACCGCGCCGCTTCGATGGCGGCCTGGCGCGCGTTCATCGGCGGCGTGATGTCCGCGAAGTTCTGTTCGTATTTTTCCGGAGGCAATTTCGGAGCGGTCTCGCGAAGGGGCATGCGCGCACCTCGAATCGGCGTCCCCTGAAACACGCAACCCGGTGGACCGATTTTCCCACCGGGCATCAGGGCTGGAATTCCAGCGCCATTCTAGCATCGCGGCACAACTGCAATCTGCGACGAATTTGCCCGCCTGCGGCAAAAGGCGCATCCCCACCGCCCGGGAAAATTCCCGAAGAATGTTCCTTCGCCGCCATGCGCAACTCGCATGCAGCCCCCGTTTGTTACAAACAGATGACGTCGTTTTGACGTATCCGTGACAGAGATCTGTACCCCGTGGGCATCTCAGTCCCTGAGCACGAATAAAGGAGGCTCACGATGAATTCAAATGGCACGAACACCATCGGCCCATCAGAAGTAAAAGGGGTAAGCCTCGCGGCAAAGTCCACTCGCTTTGCGCTGGGGATCGCCCTGACATTGCTGCTTTCGAGTCCGGCGTTCGCCCAGTACGGCGGCGGCGGAACGGGTGGAACGGGAACTACAGGAATGCCTGGAACGCCAGGCTATTCGTCCCCGGGCTACGGTTCCGGCAAAGCAATTGGGATTGGAGTCGGAGCGGCGGCTGCGGGAGCAGTGCTCCTGTATGTCGCCCTGCATCACCACCACCACCAGACATCGGTCACCGGATGCGTGCAATCGAGTGATTCAGGCCTCAGCCTGGCGGATGAGAAGAACAAAAAGACGTTCTCACTCGTCTCCGCCGGCGCGGACTTGAAGGCGGGCGAACGCGTGGAGGTGGCCGGTAAGAAGTCCGCAGGGCCCGGCGGCGTCGAGTCGTTTCAAGCGACCAAGTTGGTGAAGAATCTCGGCGCGTGCGGCGCCCCAGCCGTAACGGCCGCGAATCACTGAGGCTTCCGGTCGGAGCCGCTCGGAGCTGCCGGACCAGCTTCGGCAAACGGCTCCGTGGAAGGGGTTGCCGGCGATCGCGAGTTCAATTCAGCTCGGACTCGCGGTCGCAGTACCTCAAGTAGGACAGGCTTCAGCCTGTCTGGTTTTGACTAGCGCCATGCGTAAATCTAAACCGGACAGGCTGAAGCCTGTCCTACTTAGATGAGTTGGCTTCGTGCCCGTTAGCTTTAAGTTCCGTCCCGCCACGAATACATTCCCGCAGGGTCCGCTTCGCGCTATCGTTTCTAGAAGTCATCGAGTGATCTCAAAATAGGCCGATCAGTGTTGTGGGTCGATCAGTGTTTGTGGTTCGCGGCTTCAGCCGCGACGTTAGGGGTCTAAACAGAAGGGCTTTAGCCCCTGAAGCGCCGGGTTCCGGGACTGACCGATTATTGAGCTGGCTGACGGTTTCTAGATACACAAGCGCGTGTGGAGAAACGAATGGAAATTTCCGATTACTACGAATTTCTCCAGATCAGTCCCAACGCCGAGCCGGACACCATCAGCCGCGTGTACCGTTACCTGGCGGCGCGATTGCATCCCGACAATCCGAAGACCGGAGACGCAGAACGCTTCTTCCTTTTGAAACAGGCGTATGACGTGCTTTCCAATCCGCAGCGCCGCGCCGAGTACGACGCAGCCCGCCTGAAGAAAAGCAACGACGTAGTTCCCCTTTCCACTACCGTCGATTTCATGGACAGCATGGAAGGCGAGCTGAACCGCCGCCTGGCGATCCTCGCTCTGCTGTACATCCAGCGGCGCTCGCGCCCGTACACGCCGGAAGTTTCCCTGCTCGAAGTCGAAACGCGCATGGGATTTCCGCGCGACTACCTGGAATTCACGGCCTGGTACCTGCGCAACAAGGGCTACATCACCCGCTCAGACAATTCCGATTTCACGCTGACGGCCGAAGGCGTGGATTTCGTGGAATCGCAGCGCGCCAATATTCCCATCCTGAATAAACTGCTCACTACAGGCACGGAGCCCAGCGTAACGGCGGTGGATCCGAGCCGAACGCTGCATCCCCGCCCAACGCCGGCGCCAACACCGATCATCGTGCCCGAAGGCCATGTAGACGGCGGCGGAAACGGAATAAAGGCAGACAACCAGGACTGAATTTCCGCAGGCGCGCCATCGCCGCGCCGCACCAGGCAGGCTGAAAAAACCTCCCCAAAAATTGTCATCCCGAAGGAGTAGGACAGGCTTCAGCCTGTCTGGTTTAGACTTGTGCCTGCCGCGAACCAAAACCAGACAGGCTAAAGCCTGTCCTACTCCTTGCTCCGCTTTCCCCGCATAGCCTAAGATGCATCGTTGCTTCACTCCGGCACCGCCGAGGGCCGGCACGACTGGGGGACCGATGGGATTCGACACGATCATCCGCAACGGCACGATCGTTACCGCCACCGACACCTACGCCGCCGACATCGGCATCGCCGGCGGGCAAATCTCCGCGATCGGCAAGGACCTGCCCATCGAGAACGCCACCAAACTGATCGACGCCGTGGGCTGCATCGTGATTCCCGGCGGGATCGACGTTCACACGCACCTGGACATGCCCTTCGGCGGCACCACCAGCGCCGACGATTTTGAAACAGGCACGCGCGCCGCGGCCTTTGGCGGCACCACCACGCTGATCGATTTCGCCATTCAATACAAAGGCCAGACGCTGCGCCACGCCTTCGACACCTGGATGAAAAAAGCCGACGGCAAAGCCGTGGCGGATTATGCCTTCCACTGCATCGTCACCGAACTGGGCGACGCGCAAATGGAGGAAATGGGCGCGCTGGTGCGCGAAGGCGTTTCCTCGTTCAAGCTCTTCATGGCGTATCCCGGCGTGTTCATGCTGGACGACGCCACCATCTTCAAGGCCATGCTGACTGCCGCCAAGCACGGCGGAATGATCTGCATGCATGCCGAAAATGGCGGCGCTATCGACGTTCTGGTGCAGCGCGCCCTGGCCGAGGGAAAAACCGCGCCGAAATATCACGCGCTGACGCGGCCCACAACCGCGGAAGGAGAAGCCACCGCGCGCGCCATCGCGCTCGCCGAAATGGCCGGCGCTCCCGTGTACATCGTGCATCTCTCCTGCAACGATGCCCTAGAAAAAGTGCGCGAGGCCCGCGACCGTGGCCTGGCGGCCTACGCCGAGACGTGCCCGCAGTACCTGCACCTCTCGCTCGAAAACATGGACGTGCCGGGCTTCGAGGGCGCCAAGTACGTCTTCACTCCGCCGCTGCGCGAAAAATGGAATCAGGAAAAACTCTGGCAGGGCCTGGCGCAGGACACGCTCCAGGTGGTCTCCACCGACCACTGCCCCTTCTGCATGAAGGAACAAAAAGAGCTGGGCAAAAACGATTTCACGAAAATTCCCAACGGCGGCCCGGGCGTCGAACACCGCCTAAGCCTGATTTATTCCGGCGGCGTGCACGGCGGAAAATTTTCCGCCAACCGCTTCGTGCAGCTCGTCTCCACCGCCCCGGCCAAGCTTTTCGGTTTATACCCGCGCAAAGGCGCCATCGCCGTCGGCTCAGACGCGGACATCGTGATCTTCGATCCCAACGCCGAGCAAATCATCAGCGCCAAGACCCACCACATGCGCGTCGACTATTCCATGTTTGAGGGAATGCGCGTGAAGGGCGTGACGAAGACCGTGCTGTCGCGCGGGCGAGTGATTATCGACAAGGGAGCGTTCACCGGCAAACCCGGAGCGGGAGAATTTCTGCGGCGTAAGACGTATTCGGGTGTTGCGTAAAAATTCCGGGCATCCCCAGTGGCACAGACTTCAGTCTGTGGGGTTCCATTCCCCAGCCCAGACCAGCAGCGATAGCCAAGATCAGATGAAAATCCACAGACTGAAGTCTGTGCCACTGAATACCTCCATCGGGCATGCCTTTCCTTGCACAGTGTGTTGACTGCGAATCGTTTCGCACTTAAAAACTCTTCAACCACTCGTGACGCCAGATTCGAATTCGTTCCGCGACGATGTGCGTCGACTCCGCCTTTGCAGCCCCCCTGTCCCATTGAACGGCTGTCGTTTCGAGCAACCCGAATGCACGGTTGATTGTGTCGCCGGACCGTGAATGTCACACTTTGATAAATGAAAGCTCTACTTCGAGTTACGAACTGGGAGCGGGTCTCATTGTGGAGGCGAATTCCCTGTGCCTTCGCGCGCGTGAGCCTGTTGATGATTGCGATCTTCGCATTGACGCTGGCGCTGGGCCCACAGCTCAGTGTTTATTTCACTACACGAACACTTGCTGCCAGGGATCCAGCCTTAAATGTCGCGCCTCGTCCGTTGACGGACACTAGCATTTCTCGAAACCCAGGGACCGCGGTTTCATACCTGGGCTACACGTTTGAGGTTCCTTGGCAGGACAACATCAAGAAGGAAGATGTCCTCGATCACTTCGCGGCAGTTCGCTTCGACAAAGGCAAAGCGATGATGTTGATCGTTCCTGAAGATCAGAGCGGTCTCTTGAACGAGGTCGTCGATGACGAGAAATTGAAAGTAACATATCTCCGACCACTTTTTGCAGAGTTCTTGAAAAAGCCGGATTACGATCAATACTTTGCGCTCTTAAATACTACGCCCCAAAACATCCGGGCATTTGGCCCACGAGCGGACGCAGCCCGAGGACAGGCTCTCTTGATGCTAAAAGCCATGGCCTTCCCTGCAAATCTCGAATCTGGAGTTTTCTCCTTTGATTTTCCGAACATGCGGGGCTTCCAAATCGGCGATCCTCAAAAATCGCAGCGCATAGACCTCGAAATATTCGGAGCGGACGGCGTTCACGCTGAAATGACACTTCTGACAGACTCAAAGAGAGGAGCCCCACTTTCTCAGCCGGAGATCAATCGCACCCTGGCAAGTTTTCGCTCTGTGCACTTGGCAATGCTCGACGCAGTCCGTCCCAGACTTCCGCAATGATGTGCGGAGCGGAACCCACGAGAGCTTCCAGCTGAATCACTGCCGGAACACCCCGTACACCCACGGTATTCCCACCGCGCCCTTCTGCGCCTGAATCACAATATCGTCGCCTCGTTGAAAACGATCGAAATCATTCTGATCGACGGCAATATGTTCAAAGCGGCGGCCGTAGCGCCAGGAGGTAACGATCAGCCGCCGGCTGCGCGGAAACGCGCCGGTGGCCACTTTCCCCACCACCGTGGCGGGAACGCGGATGGGCCGCGAAGTATCCAGCTTGCCGTTTAGAAAGAGGAGCCCGGCGAAAATCCAAGGCACCGGAATCATGCCGAAGTAAATTCGCTTCATCACTTCGACTTCCTGATGCTTGCGGGCGCGGTAGTCGAGCCAGTAGCCGAGCGCCAGGGACAGGAAAAAAACGATGCCGCCGAAAATCTGGATGGAGTCGAGCTCCAGCGCGGGAAACTGCTGGCTGGCGACCACGAAAACGATAATGCCCACCAGAAAAAACGCGGTGCGCTTCACCAGGCGCCGGCGCACTACCAGTTCGGCCGCGGCGGACGTCAGCCCGCACGCCGGACATTGATCGGCGACGCGATCGGAGCCGCAATCGAGGCATCGCGTCATGCCTGGGATAGACTCGTCAGCAGCGCTTCCAGTTGCGACTTGCCGCTTTCCTCCACCACATCAAACACGACGCCGATTCCGTTTTGCGGTTCCACCCTGGCCACCCGGCAATCCAGCGTCAGCGCTGGATTCAGGTTCAGCCGCGCTCGGAACGTCGCACCCACCCACAGCGGAAGCGGCATCTCCACAAACAGCCCGCGCGGCCCAATGTCCCGCACCGTCCCGTTCAAAGTCGCGGAGCCCCAATCGATTTCAATGCTGCCG
>DATGJQ010000035.1:0-10762 GCA_035295105.1 Candidatus Acidiferrales bacterium
GTACCGTTCATCTGGTAGTGGTCAGTAACAGCAACTACCCTGATCTTTGCGCGAATCGCCAGGAAAAGAAGTGGCACAGACTTCAGTCTGTGGGGTTGAGGCCTTGCAAGGACAAAATCCCACAGACTGAAGTCTGTGCCACTGTTACCCTCACTGGACTGGGGAACGTTACTGAGAAAAGACCACGCTGCCACCAACGATCGTGGTGACCGGCCCGCCGCGAAATTCACGGCCATCGAACGGCGAATTTTTTGATTTGCTGGCGGATTCCGCGGCGCGGAAGGTCCATTTCCGTTCCGTGGAAAATATTGTGAGGTCACCCGGCTCATTTTCCGCGATGCGGCGCTGCTTGCCGAGCACGCTTGCAGGCCCTGAGGTGAAAAGTTCCACCATGCGCTTCAGCGAGATTTTCCCGGAGTGAACCAATTCCAGCGCAAGTCCGATCGCGGTCTCAAATCCGGTCACGCCAAACGGCGCCTTGTCGAATTCCACGTCTTTCAGCGCGGCTTCGTGCGGCGCGTGGTCCGTGGCAATTGCATCCACGGTGCCGTCGGCCAGGCCGGCGATCAGCGCGTCGCGATCTTCGCGCGAAGCCAGCGGGGGATTCATCTTGAAGCGCGTGTCGTACTGCACGTCTTCATCGGTCAGCGTGAAGTGGTGCGGCGTCACTTCGCACGTGACCGGCAGGCCCCTGCCTTTGGCGGCGCGGACCAACTCCAGCGAAGCGCGCGCCGAAAGATGCGCGATGTGCAGCCGGCATTGGGTCAACTCGCCCATCTGCACGTCCCGGCCCACGGCCAGCGATTCCGTGGCCGCCGGCATTCCGCGCAGCCCCAATCGCACCGACTGCTTTCCCTCGCGCATCACCGCACCCGCAAAAAGAGAACTGTCCTCGCAGTGGTCGATCACCGGCAAATCCAGCGCGCGGCAATACTCCATCACCTGGCGCAACAGCTTCGCGGTGGCGATCGGCCTTCCGTCATCGGAGACCGCCACGATTCCGGCCTGCTTCATGGCCGCGATTTCCGCGAGCGCCTCGCCCTTGCTACCGACGGAGGCCGCGCCGATGGGCCAGACGCGCACCGGCGAAACGGCGGCGGCGCGCTCCACGATCGAGCGCGTAAGCGATGCGTTGTCGTTCACCGGGCGCGTATTCGGCATCGGACACACAGCGGTGAATCCGCCGCGCGCCGCGGCCCGCGTTCCGGTTTCGATGGTTTCCGAAGATTCGCCGCCAGGCTCCCGCAAATGGCAATGCAGATCGATGAAGCCGGGCGCGACAATTAAATCCTTGGCGTCGAAAATTTTCGCGTCCTGCGCGCGCGAACCCAACTGACCTTGCGGCGCGACCACGGCGATGCGATCTCCGTCCAGCAAAATGTCGCGCGGCGCGTCTGTCCCGCTCGCGGGATCGATAACGCGCCCGTTGCTAATCAGCAGCATGAGAAGAATCCCTTTCCGAAGTTGAATCCGCGCCCACCATCAGGAACAGCAAGGCCATGCGCACGGCGAGGCCGTTGGTTACCTGCTCAAGGACGCACGACTGCGGCCCGTCCGCCACGGCCGGATCGATTTCCAGGCCGCGCACCATCGGCCCCGGATGCATCACTAGCGCGTCGGGCTTGGCTCTTCGCAAACGCTCCGGAGTCAGCTGGAACTGCAAAATGTATTCGTCGACCGACAGCGATGGCTCATGCAGCCGCTCCTGCTGCACGCGCAACGTGATCACCGCATCCGCGCCTTCCAGAGCTTCCTCGATCCGCGTCACTCGGCGCACGGACGCGCCGGCCGGAACGAGACATTCCATTTCCCGCGGCACCCACATCGCCGGGCCGCAAAGCGTGATGCGGCACCCGAATTTCGACAGCAGGTGAATGTTCGAGCGCGCCACGCGGCTGTGCAGGATGTCTCCGAGGATCGTGACGTTCAGCCCTTCCAGCGTCCCGCGCCGGTCGCGAATGGTCAGCGCGTCCAGCAGCGCCTGCGTGGGATGCTCGTGCGTGCCGTCGCCGGCGTTGATTACCGGCAGGTCCAGGTTGCGCGCCACGAAATCCGGCGCCCCGGACGAACTGTGCCGCATCACGATACAATCCGGCTTCATGGCGTCCAGCGTGCGCACCGTGTCCAGCAGCGACTCCCCTTTTTTCAGGCTGGACGATTCCGCCTGCAGGTTCATCTGGTCCGCGCCCAGGCGCGACGCCGCCGTTCCGAAAGAAATGCGCGTGCGCGTCGATGGCTCAAAAAACGCCAGCGCCACGGTTTTCCCGCGCAAGGTCGCCAGTTTCTTCAGGGGATGCTTTTGAATTTCCTGGAAGGGTTTCGACTGGTCAAGTACAAATGAAATTTCTTCGGCGCTGAGCGGTTCTATCCCTAGCATGTGGCCGAAACGAAATGGCACAGCAATCCTCGGAATCTTGGCCAGGCCCGTTGCGGAAGCGGCCGGCGTCAGGGAACGCGCTCAACCAGCATGACGCGCTCTTCCTTATCAATTTCATTGAGCCGGACTTCGACGATTTCGGTGTCGCTGGTTTGCACGTTGCGCCCGACGAAGGATGCTTCCACCGGCAACTCACGATGTCCGCGGTCGATCAACACACAAAGCCGCACTCGCTTCGGACGCCCCAGGTCGAAAAGTCCGTTCATCGCCGCGCGAATCGTGCGCCCCGTGTAGAGCACATCGTCCACCAGCACCAGGTCCTTATCATCCACCGCAAACGGAATGTCGCTCGATTGCAGCACCGGCTGCGCCGCCACCTTGGAAAGGTCGTCGCGATACAGCGTAATATCCAGAGTGCCGACCGGCACGTCCACACCATCGATGCCGCGCATGGCCTGCGCGATGCGCTGCGCCAGAGGAACGCCGCGCCGGCGAATCCCGATCAGCGCCAGATTGCTGGTGCCGCCGCTTTTCTCGACGATCTCGTGGGCCAGGCGCTGGACGGTGCGATCGATCTCCGTCGCGGTCATCAGTTGTGTTTTTTCAACGATGCGCATTGGGCGAACATCCTAGCACAGTGCCCGCCGGTCTCGTAGGCTTGGCTTCCATCACGCCCGCGGATTTCCGGGACTTTTCCACAACCATTCCACACGAGGCGCGTGAACCTCCGTGCTAGAATCCCGCCCGTGACGGTCTCCACCGCACTCGACCTTTCCGTGAATGTCGGCGCCCTGCGCCTGTCCAATCCCATCCTCGCCGCTAGCGGCACCTTCGCGTACGGAGTTGAATTTGCCCACCTCATCGACCTGAATCGCTTGGGCGGATTCGTCGTGAAGGGTCTATCGCTCGAGCCCATTGTCGGCGCCCCTGCTCCGCGCCTGTGTGAAACATCGTCGGGGATGCTCAATGCCGTCGGCTTGCAGAACATCGGCGTGCGAGCGTTTGTCGCCGAAAAATTGCCCGCGCTGCGCCAGTTCCGCACAGCAGTTATCGCTAATGTCTTCGGCTACCGGGTCGACGACTATGTAGGCGTGATTCGAGTCCTCGAAGAAGCGGAAGGCGTGGCCGCCTATGAGCTCAATATCTCCTGTCCCAATACGGATCACGGCGGACTGCAGTTTGGCAGTGATCCGCAGATGGTCGCGGAAGTTGTAGCCGCAGCGCGGCGGGCGGCGCGGCGCCCACTCTGGGTCAAGCTTTCGCCCAACGTGACTGACATTGGCGTGATCGCCCGAGCGGCGGAATCCGCCGGAGCCAATGCGCTCACGGTCGCCAATACCTACCAGGCGATGTCCATCGACATTGAGACGCGAAGGTCGAGGCTGGGCCGAGCGACCGGCGGATTATCCGGCCCCGCGATTAAGCCCATAACACTGCGCTTGGTCTACGAAGCCAGACGGGCGGTCAGGATTCCTATCGTGGGTCTAGGCGGGATCGAGACGGGCGACGACGTCCTCGAATACGTCATCGCCGGTGCCACGGCCGTGCAAGTCGGAACCGCCAATTTCTCAGACCCTGGAGCGTGTTTGAACATCCTAGATCAGGTGGAAAGATCCTGTACGGAACATAAGATAAGCAATATCAGCGACTTAGTGGGTTCATTTCAGGCCGATTGTTCTTGAACCAGCGGTTACCGCGTGTTAACATTTGGTTGTGCCTATGACAGGGAGCGACAATGCGTAGGCGACTTTTCATGGTTTGGGCGGCTCTCCGGTGGTTGCCGCTCATGTTCCTGATAACCCAAGGCTTGGAAGCTCCCCTTGTCGCTCACGTCAGCGAACCGCTGAAACCCATACGAACCTTTACGGCTAAGACCAGTTGGTATGGCGGCAAGTTCCAGGGCCGCAAAACCGCCAGTGGCGAGAAATACGATATGTACGCCGCGACGGGAGCGAGCCCCGATCTGCCGTTTGGCTCTCTGGTGCGTATTTCCAATCCCAAGACCCACGTGGCGCAACTGGTTCGCATCAACGACCGTGGTCCATTCATCGATGACCGCGAACTGGACGTTTCCTACCTCGTAGCCTGCCGGCTCGGTCTGCTGGACAGCGGGATTTCCCGGATGCGAGTCGAAGTGTTAGAGGTGCCAAAACGCCAGAACCAGTAAATGAACGTACCCGCCAGAAACTAATCCTAGCCCTTGATTTTCCATCCCTCGAACCTGCTTTGGAACTTGCCCAATCTCTTGCATCGGTCGTCGGCATCTTCAAGATAAATATACAGTTATTCACAGCTGCGGGCCCTGCGGCGGTAGCCCGGCTAAATCAGCTTGGCTCCGGAATCTTCCTGGACCTGAAATACCACGACATCCCGAACACGGTGAAGGGCGCGGTGGGCAGCGCCGTGGCCTTGCCCGGAGTGCACCTGCTTGACGTGCACGCCCTCGGTGGCTTGGAGATGATGCAAGCGGCAGTCAAAGCCAGGGACGAGGCTCGAGCGTCCCGTGCTTCCACACCGAAGCTTCTGGCAATTACGGTCCTGACCAGCATGGACAATGTTGCTCTGCGAGCTGTGGGTGTTGCCGGGCCGGCGTCCCGGCGCGTCGTTCAGCTGGCCCGTCTGGCAAAGAAGGCAGGGATGGACGGAGTCGTCGCCTCTCCGCAGGAGGTGCGCGCAATCCGGCGCGCCTGCGGCAAGGATTTCCTGATCGTTGTGCCTGGGATACGGCCGGTGGTGGGAGGCGCTTCGTCCGGCAAGCGCAAACACAAAACCGACGACCAGGCTCGCGTCGCCACGCCCGCAGAAGCGATTCGCGCCGGGGCGGATTACCTCGTGATTGGAAGGCCCATTACAGGGGCCCCGGACCCGGAAGCCGCTGCCCGCGCGATCCTCGAAGAAATCAGCTCCGCACTGGCCTGATTTTCGGGCCGCGCGTCTCCCGGCGCTAGACGTCGTCGGGCCGACCCGGCTTCCCCTCACTTGAATTCTGACTAGCGGAATCCACGGTCAGAACGTGGTATAATCCGGCCATCGACTCTTGGGCGCTACCCGTCAATGCGGCGGGGGATCGTCTCAAAAGGCAGGTAGATATGGAATTTTTTCATTTGTACAATGTTGCGCTGTTGATTTTTGACAGCCCGATGGACATCGGTATCGTGGTGCTGATCGCGCTGATTCTGTTCGGCGGCAAGAAGATTCCCGAACTGATGCGCGGCCTTGGCCAGGGCATTCGCGAGTTCAAAACCGGGATGCGCGAGGATTTTCAGACTCCGACTCAGACCGCGCAAACGCAGCCTCCCGCTGCTCCGGCGGCGACTCCCGCGACCGAGGAAAAGAAGTAAAGTCGCGAGGGTTCCGGCAAGTCAGAATTGCTTTGAAGGGGCGGCCCCTGCGGCCGCCCTTTTGTTTATGGGTATACCTGGTCCGCAGATCAGTCTTCGCTTCTCCAGCCGAGTTCGCGCAGCAATTTGTAGAGCGATGCCAGCGGCAATCCCACAATATTGAAATAGCAGCCCTCAATTTTTGGAATGTGCCTTCCGGCGATCCCCTGGATGCCATAGGCTCCCGCTTTGCCTAGCGGCTCCCCGGTGGCCACATATGCGGAGATTTCCTGTTCGCCGACTGGCGCGAATGTTACCGCTGAGGCTTCGACCGCGGCGCGCGCGGCGTTGTCCCGCAATCTCAGCAGGAAAATGCCCGTGAGGACACGATGGGTGCGCCCGCTCAGTTTAGCCAGCATCCCGCGCGCCTCGGCGGAATCGGCCGGCTTGCCGAGGATTTCGCCATCCACCTCGACGGTGGTATCGGCCCCTACAACGATGAGATCGTCCGGCGAGGCTAGCAGCGCGGCGGCCGCGCGCGCCTTCATCTGCGCGAGTCGCGCCACCATGGCATGCGCGGACTCGCCCGGGAGCGGCGATTCATCGACTTCCGCCGAACGAATTTCAAATGGAATGCCCGCATTGCGCAGAATTTCCGCGCGTCGCGGAGAAGAAGAAGCCAAGATAATTTTCATGGGCAATTAAGACCGCAAGCGGGACCAGTGGCACAGACTTCAGTCTGTGCCACCAAGTCACAGGACGACCGACTCTGTGTACTCGCCGAATACTCGGCGCAACGCGTCGGAGATTTCACCCACCGTGGCATAGGCGTCGACCGACGACACAATCGCCGGCATCAGATTCTCACCCGAGCGCGCACGGCGTTCTACTTCCGCCACGGCGGCGTCTGCTCGCGACGAGTCTCTCCGCGCGCGCAGCGCTTGAACGCGCTCGATCTGCGTGCGCTCCAGTTCGGGATCGACGCGCATTGTCGGAATCGGCGTTTCCTTTTCCGCCACGTACTGGTTCACGCCGACCACGATCTGTTCGCGCCGCTCGATGGCTCGTTGATACTCGTACGCAGCCTTCTGAATCTCGCCCTGCACGTAGCCGGTCTCGATGCCGCGCAGCACTCCGCCCAGCGCGTCAATCCGGGCGATGTATTCCGCGGCGCGCGTTTCCATTTCATCGGTCAGCTTTTCGATGGCATATGCGCCGCCGACCGGGTCCACCGTGTTGGCGACGCCGGTTTCGTGCGCGATGATCTGCTGCGTACGCAGCGCCAGGAGCGCGGCATCCTCGGTGGGAAGCGCCAGCGCCTCGTCCATGGCGTTGGTGTGCAGCGACTGGCAGCCGCCGAGCACTGCGCCGAGCGCCTGGATGGCCACGCGCACGATATTATTTTCCGGCTGCTGGGCGGTCAGCGAACTTCCCGCCGTCTGCACGTGAAAGCGCAGCTTCATCGAGTCCGGATCCTTCGCGCCAAAACGATCTTTCATCAAGCGCGCCCACAGCCTGCGCGCCGCGCGATACTTGGCGATTTCTTCCAGCAGATCGTTGTGCGCATTAAAGAAAAACGAGAGCCGCGGGGCGAATTCGTCCACGGCCAGGCCCGCGGCAATCGCGGCGTCGACATAAGCAATGGCGTCGGCCAGCGCGAAGGCAATCTCCTGCGCCGCCGTCGACCCTGCTTCGCGAATGTGGTAGCCGGAAATGGAGATCATGTTCCAGGCCGGCAGTTCGGCGCGGCACCAGGTGAAAAGATCGGTCACGATGCGCATCGACGGGCGCGGCGGATAAATGTAAGTTCCGCGCGCGATGAACTCCTTGAGAATGTCGTTCTGCACGGTTCCCGATAGTTTCCGTAAATTTGCGCCCTGCTTTTTCGCGACAGCGGCATACAGCACCAGCAGAATCGCCGCCGTGGCGTTGATGGTCATGGACGTCGAAACGCGGTCGAGTGGAATTCGATCGAACAAAACTTCCATGTCCTCGAGCGAATCGATAGCCACACCGGTCTTGCCCACTTCTCCGGCGGCGCGCGCGTTGTCCGAGTCCAGCCCGATTTGCGTCGGCAGGTCGAAGGCCACCGACAGCCCGGTTTGGCCCTTGCCAAGCAGGTAGCGAAACCGCTCGTTGGACTGCGCGGCGGTGCCGAATCCGGCGTACTGCCGCATGGTCCACAGGCGGCCGCGATACATGGTGGGATAAATGCCGCGTGTGTATGGAAATTCTCCTGGGACGCCGACGGATTCATCGAAATTGTCGCCGGCCAGATCCTCTTGCGTGTAAACCGTTTTGAGTGGAATGCCCCCGAGCGTGGTAAAGCGCTCCTTACGCTCGACGGACTTGGGCGCCTTCTCGGCAGTCCGATCGGATGGCGGATTCATCGGACACGCCGCGAATCGCGGAAGGAAAGAAATCCGAAGAAAATCATCAGCAGCGCGTAAGCCACGGTCATGCCCACCAGCAAATGTCCCGCACCCCGATGCCACGAACGCCAGGTGGCCTGCAGCGCGGCCAGCGCCAGGACGAAGAACAGCGCGCCGGTCACCTCATGAAAAAGCTCGCGCAAGGCCTTCCACAGAACGCGGAAAGAATGCCGCAAAGTCGCAAAAAATCCCATGGGTCGGGTGGCCACCGTCAAATTCTAGTACAAAATCACGCCCCGATCAGCGTCTTCCGTGTTTGCTGCTGTTCCATTTTCAAGCCCTCCATGCAATCGAACTGCGAGGCCGCGTGCGGGAGGTCCGCCCTTCAGGTCGGACGAAAAGAAACGTATGAATGGGGCCTTTAGGCCCTGAAGCCTCAGGGGCTGAAGCCCTCGTCTACGCGTGTCTGAACGTCGGGGCTGAAAGCCCCGACCTCCTAAAGATCGGAACCAGGCGACGACTTTCAAGCTAGAACACTCGACTGCGCGCGCGAAACTTCTCCAACGAAGTCGCGCAATTTCTTGGTGAGCGAGCTCGTAGTCGAATTGAACACTGGCCTCCGCGATCGAGGACTTGTTTCCCGCGGCACTCGGTCCTACAATCATTTGTAGGGAAGTTTTCCAGAGGGAGGCCCGCGTGCAACTGGACGATCATCTGAAGCAATTGCTGCGCGAGTTGGGACATGCCATCAACGACACGGTTTCGGAATCCGGGCGAATTTCGGAAGCCATTTCCGACGTGCGCTCGGCGGGATTCGATATCGTGCTGAAGCTGGACGCCACGATCGGGCTGGCGCGGCGCGATGGCGACGATACCAAAATCAGCACGAACGACCGCCGCTTCCTGGAATCACTTCACATTCAGGTCGATCAGGAAATCATGCAGGAGGAGCGCGAGGCGCCGAAGTTTGAAATGACGCCGCAGGACATGCGCTTCCTGAAGTCGCTGAAAATCACGCTCGATGACGCGCAATAGGACTTCCGCGTTCTCGCTCGCCGCGGCGCTGGCGCTGTGCGCGGCGCTTGTTGCGGGCTATGCTCCGCGCGCCTATTCACAGACCACCTCGCAGAATGGGGCGCAAAGCGCGCCGGCGCCCGCCGCTCCTGCCGAAAAACTGATCAAGACGCGATTTGAAGTGCTGCACATGATGTACCAGGCGATCCAGGTGCGCAGCCTCGTCGACATGCGCGAAATTCACACCTTCACCTACAGCCCGGAAATCCGCGGCGAGATGCAGAGCGTTTTCAATTCCGGCGGCTACCGCTATGGCGACAAAATCGTCGTCTGGTACAAGCGGGGCGGCGATGTCGCTTTCAAGATCAAAGGCAAACCCTCCAAACCGAATTGAGCCGAGCGGCTCGTCATGATTCGTCCTCCTGCGGTTGCGGGCCGTTTTTATCCAGACGATCCGGAACGCTTGCGCGCGGCCGTTGATTCCTTTCTTGAGGACAATAACCTGCAAAAGAAAATCGCCGCGCGCGCGTGTCTCGTTCCTCACGCCGGGTATGTCTATTCGGGCAGCGTCGCCGGAGAAGTTTACCGGCGCATCGAGATTCCATCGCGTGTGATTCTGATCGGCCCGCGGCACTTTCCGCGGGGTGCCGCCCTGGCCATCCTTTCTGACGGCGCGTGGCAGACCCCTCTCGGCATGGCGTCCATCGACCATCTGCTTGCGGAAAAAATCGTTCAAGCATTTCCGCTGTTGCAAGAGGATGCCACGGCTCACGGCAGCGAGCATTCGCTCGAGGTGCAGCTTCCTTTTCTGCAAAGGCTGGCGCCGTCTTTCGCGTTCGTGCCAATTGTCATCGGGCCGGCGCGGTGGGAGACGCTCGAAGCGCTGGGACATGCGCTGGCCGGCGTGATTGCCTCAGAGCGTGAGCCGGTGCTTCTGATCGCCAGCTCGGACATGAATCACTATGAAAGTGACGCCGTGACGCGCGTGAAGGACCGCAAAGCCATCGAGCAAATCCTCGCGCTCGATCCGCGCAAACTCTATGAGACAGTGCGCGACGAAAATATCTCGATGTGCGGGTACGCCGCCGCGGTTGCTGTGCTGGTTGCTGCGCGCGATTTGGGCGCTTCGCGAGGGGAGCTTGTTCGTTATGCGACTTCGGGCGATGTGAATGGGGATATGGAGCAGGTGGTGGGGTATGCGGGGATGGTGATTCGGCGGGATTGACGTTTGCTTTCCGCGCAATTAAGAAAAGCGGTCAGACCGAGTCAGCTGAAAAACCCAAAGCGTTGTCATTCTGAGCGAAGCGAAGAATCCCGTCTGGTTTAGATTTGCGCAGGACGCTCATCTAAACCAGACAGGCTGAAGCCTGTCCTACGGGTGCTCGCGGGAATTGCGGATGCGCTCGGCCAGAGCTCGCGCTCTGGACCGGGCGATTTCCACGAAATGCGGGTCGGCGGCGATCTGATCGAGTATCGTCAACATGCGCTCAGGCTCTGGCAGCAGGCGGTGATCCATGTCGGTTTCAAATTGCATGAGCGCGTCATTCACGCCGAGGCGGTCAAACTTAGCCTGCCGCTGCAATAGAACCAGGTCCTGCTGCTGCCGCGCCAGGCCCTCGAAGATCTGCATGAGCTGGGTGGCCGACGTGTTCATCGTGTAATTGAACGAGGTCTCGTGC